>CALRUG020000170.1:0-6259 GCA_943371295.1 Synechococcus sp. UW140
GGTCTACCTTGCTTGGATCTTTACCACTGAATGCACCACCACCATGCGCTCCCTTACCACCATAAGTATCTACGATGATTTTACGGCCTGTTAAACCAGTATCTCCGTGAGGACCACCAATTACAAACTTGCCGGTTGGGTTAATATGATACTTGATGTCTTTGTTAAATAGCTTCGCGTATTTCTTGTACTTCGCTTTTACTCTAGGAATTAAGATTTCAATAATATCATTCTTAATCTTGGCCAACATCTTGGCTTCGGTATCAAAATCATCGTGCTGTGTAGATACTACAATCGCATCGATTCTTACGGGTTGATTGTTGTCGTCGTATTCCAAAGTAACCTGACTCTTGGCATCAGGTCTTAGGTATTTGATGGCTTTGTTCTCTCTTCTTAATGCAGCTAGTTCAATCAAGATCTTGTGCGCTAAGTCTAGAGCCAATGGCATATAGTCTTCGGTTTCGTTGCTGGCATAACCAAACATCATTCCTTGGTCGCCTGCACCCTGCTCTTCCTTCTTCTTCTTGTCTACCCCTTGGTTAATATCGGCACTCTGCTCATGAATAGCAGATAATATACCACAGCTATTTGCTTCGAACATGTATTCGCTCTTGGTATAACCAATCTTGCGAATTACTCCACGTGCAATCTCTTGTACATCTAAATAAGCTTTAGACTTTACTTCACCCGCTAATACCACCTGACCAGTGGTTACCAAGGTTTCGCAAGCCACTTTACTCTGTGGATCAAACGCTAAAAAATTGTCGATCAGCGCATCAGATATCTGATCCGCTACCTTGTCCGGATGTCCTTCAGAAACACTCTCAGAAGTAAATAAATACGGCATTGAATATAGTTTTTAAATGGTTGTAGATGATTAAAGTCTTGAATAAACCAACCTTAAACGCATTCTAAATCTACTATGCGTTCCGCCTCCCAATCTTACCCTACCATTGGCAACTTCATTACCAACAGAAGCATTTAGGTAATACATTTGAGATATAAAATTGTTAGGATATGGTGGAGTAAAGTTTAAAGAGTCGTTGGATGGTGCAGAAAGTCTTAAGGTAAAAGAGGAATCTTTTCGAGTAACGATACCCTGAATATACCTGCTAATAATAAAGTTATAAGCCGCTACTCTATTGTATCCATTGGTGGTTTTAAAAGTTCTAAATCCACCAAAATCAACCGTATTAGGACCAGAATTACCTACTAAATAATCGTTTGGAATATTTCTTTTTTGTTTTTTAGCAGAATCATAAGCGCTTAATAACAATAAACGTGGGGCCTGAAAATAACGATCCAAGGTTAATAGGTTGTTATCATCTGGAACCTGCTCTGCTACTAGCTCTGCTCGGTGTATGATTCTATTACTTAACCCTTGCAAATTAGGGATTCTAATACGAACATATGTTCCAGGAGAACTTTGCACATATACCAATGAATCTGGTTTTGATGTGGTAGTGATATGATTATTGATTTCTGCACCAGCTGTATTTCGTACAATATAATTCGCGTAAGAACTTGCAGCAGAATTAAATCTAAAATAAGTTACCGAAGTATCCCTCACAGTAGCTCCGGTGCTGCTGGTGTTGTAGTACAAGGCAAGTTTGGTATTGGTATCTAATAGATTAATGTATAACAATGCATTTGCAGGATTGGATACCTGTACTTTAACTGAGAACCCTTTAAAGAATGATTTGAATGTACTATCATTCCTATATGCATTGGTAGAATCATAATCTTTCAAAAACCTTCTTGCTACATCAGACCTGAGTGGAATTCTGATTTGATTATTGCTTTGTTCAAATCGATTTATTACAGAATCACTTAGGGTTCTAATATCAACAGATTTTGTATTCGCTAAATTACCAATCGTATTGATGGGATAAACAGAGGGATGATTTACTGGATAATTAATAAATGGTTTTAAAGGAGTTGCTGGACTAATCTCCTGCACATTCACTTGAAGGGGTTGAGTAGAGTCTCCATAATATCCCTTGTAACTCAAAATTAAAACAGCAGAATCTACCACTAAACTGTCTTTAGTTCCAGGTATTGAAAAAGGATAGAATGAAGGAGCCAATTCAAAATTTAATTCTGCAGAAGTTCTTCCAAATAGCGGATCATTGGTTATTGCGCCAATCACCATATTATCTGAATTATATACTCTTGTGGTATCTGTTTCCTCAAAAGTATCTGTTTGTAATTCCATGATGGTATCAAAAGTATTCACCCCATCAACTACTGGAATTAAGCCACCACCTAATTCGGTGGTAGTAATTCTAGTACATGCTGCTGAAACAAACAAAATAATTAGGAAAAAAATATGCGATAAACGCAGTCTAAAATTAGCTAACATGTTCTGGTTTTACTTACCCGCAAGGTCGTTGTACAATTCTAAATACTCTGTTAAATCAGAATCCCATCCTTTAAATGGAATCACCTTCTTGCCCTTTACTTTAGAGAATTCATCGGTCAATTTTTTGTCAATAATATCTGAACCAAATGAAATTGCATCTGCAAAATGAGCACCGCCCTTAAACATAGCTGTATTGTTGCTGTCTTTAAAAACGTCTAAATCTTTGTCTTTCACATTAACATTAATCACCGCACGCTTCAAGAAATCTGCCCCTAGACTTTCTTCAAATGTATTTTGACCAATGGTAAAGACCACTTTACTATTGCCAAAAACGGGTTCTTTTTTATAGGCAGTTTTAATGTAAGCAGGAATTAATCCACTCATCCATCCACTACAATGTATAATATCTGGAGGCCATCCAAATTTCTTTACCGTTTCAAGGGCGCCTTTGCAAAAAAATACAGTTCTTAAATCGTTGTCATCAAACCAGGTTTCATTGTCGTCATGGAAAATTTGCTTCCTTTTGAAAAAATCTTCATTTTCCAAAAAATAGACCTGCAATCTTGCATTGGGTAAAGAAGCCACTTTAATTTGTAAAGGATGATCGTCATTGTCCACTGTAACATTTATTCCAGACAATCTTACCACTTCATGTAATCTATGCCTGCGTTCATTTATTACGCCAAAACGCGGCATGATGCATCTCACTTCTAAACCGCTGTCGTTGCTTTTAATAGCAAGCTTATTTATCACTTCTGCAAACTCCGTCAATTCCAAATACGGAGACATTTCAGTGGCAATAAATAATATCCTTTTCTTTGTAGACATGAACACTTCTTTTTAGAACCTGACCCTGAATAAGTTTGCAAAGTTACGAAATATAGCGTGAAATACACTACTGTATTCGTTTTTGATTGACAATCAATTATTAAAAACGACTTAAAGGAGTCTTCTCCATCCTATTTAAAGCTGAGAAACCCAAATATGGTATCTTTGAAATATGAGAAAAAAGTGGTTTTCAATACTACAATACTTGTTTTTTCTAGGTTTAGGCCTGTTTTTAGTTTGGTGGAGTATGCAACAAATACCACCAGAAAAGTGGGGAGATTTTAAAAAATCCCTTCAAAATGCCAATTATTGGTTACTGATCCCTGTTTTTTTGATACTAACCAGTAGCCATTATATTCGGTCACTAAGATGGAAAATCTTGATGAAGCCGATGGGGTACAGCCCCAGAACACCCAATGTTTTTTTTGCAGTAATGGTAGGCTATTTAGCCAATTTGGCTGTTCCCAGATTGGGAGAATTACTCAAGTGCACCCTTCTAGCCAAATATGAGAAAGTACCAGCAGACAAATTGGTTGGAACCATATTGGTGGAACGGGCTTTCGATGTGATATCTCTCGGATTGGTGTTTCTAATTGCCCTGATCAGCCAATTTGATGTGGTAGGTGAATATGCAGGCCAATTATTAGGGCCCGTTTTTAGCTCCGAAAATGCCTCCATTCCTTATTTCAAAATCGGATTCTTACTATTCATATTACTATTTGTAACTATTGGAAGTTGGGTAATTATTAAAAAATTCCCTCATAATAAAATCGTTGGTGTGTTTAGCAAAATTTTAGCAGGTGTTTGGGAGGGCTTGAGTAGCATTAAACAATTAGAGCAGAAAGGCTTATTTATTATTTATAGTGTGCTCATATGGGGATTGTATATAATGGGTACCTGGATTGGACTTTATGCAACTGCTGGCACTAGTAGTTTAGGCATAGCTGCTGCTGTTTCGGCCCTTGCTTTTGGAAGCATAGGAATGATTATTACACCAGGTGGTATTGGTGCTTACGCCTACTTTATTGCAAAAGTTTTGGAGAAAAACGGCGTTGGATTTGAATTGGGATTTGCAAACGGAACACTTCAATGGTTTGCCCAATTCATCATCGTATTAATACTAGGCTTCATTAGTTTGGGGCTACTTCCATGGTTTAACAAAAAAATATCGAATGAAAGCAACTAACACAATTCCACATAAAATATTTACGCTAGAGAACTTAAAAAAGCAAGTAGCAGCATGGCGAGTGATTAATAAGACCATCGCATTCAGCAATGGTTGTTTTGATATTCTACATGAAGGACATATTTTCTCATTGAATCAAGCGGCATCTGAGGCGGATATACTTATTATTGGGGTGAATAGTGACCAAAGTGTCAAAAGATTAAAAGGACCAGAGCGCCCTATCAATAATCAAATAAGCAGAAGCATCATGCTCAGTAATTTAGCTGTTGTTGATGCGGTGGTTATTTTTGAAGAAGATACCCCCTTATCTTTAATTCAATCCCTTTTGCCCGATGTAATTGTGAAAGGGGGAGACTATACCATTGACCAAATTGTTGGATCCAAAGAAGTCATTGCCAATGGCGGTAGAGTGGTCATCAATCCAATTGTGGATGGATTCTCCACTACTGGAATAATTGAGCAAATCAAGAAGTCTTACTCTTAATTCAAAACAAATACTTAACACATCGTTTTTATAGTATAAAGTATATTTGAGGATGTCAAAAAACCATTTGATTCAGAGAGATATAAGTTGGCTCAGTTTTAATGCTCGGGTATTGCAAGAAGCGAACGATGCAACTGTTCCATTAAGAGAAAGAATTCGATTTCTAGGAATATTTTCCAATAATACAGATGAATTTTTTAGGGTTAGAGTAGCTACCCTTAAACGCATGATTGAGTTTTCAGAAAAAAGAAAGAAGCTCAATATGTATATGGAAGAAGATCCTCAAAAAATTTTAGACCAAATACAAATGACCGTTCTGCAACAACAAAACGAGTTCAATAGAATTTGGGAAGGAATCAAAAAGGAATTAAAAAAAGAAAAAATTACACTGGTTACTGAAACGCAGTTAACCAAAACGCAACAGCAATTTGTAAGAAAGTTTTTTGACGAAGAAGTTCGGTCGAATATTATTCCTTTAATGATCGAAACATTACCACAGCTGCCCTACTTAAGAGATAAGAGCATTTTTTTAGGGGTAGTGATGCGCAAAAAGAATTCAGCCTATCAACAAAAATATGCACTGATTGAAGTGCCAACTAAAGCCGTTGGCAGATTCATCATATTGCCTTCTACAAAAGAAGAGAAAAACATTATTTTATTAGAAGATGTCATACGGTTTAATTTACCAGTTATCTTCTCTTATTTTGGGTATGATATTTTTGAAGCACATGTATTTAAAGTAACCAAAGATGCAGAAATCGATTTAGACAATGATATCAGTACCAGCTTTGCCGAAAAAATTGAGAAAGGAATCAAAAATAGAAGAAAGGGAAAACCGGTAAGATTTGTGTACGATAAGGAAATGGACCCAGGTCTGTTAGAGTATTTAATACGTAGGCTAAGCCTCAACAGAAAAAGTAATATTATCCCAGGAGCAAGAATACACAACTTCAGGCATTTCATGGATTTTCCTGATATCCTTGCAAATAAAAGTACGCGCAGGGCTTCGTTTATACCCAAATCATTACAAACTTCTTTAAGGGTAACCGATATTATTCTAAAGCAAGATGTAATGTTGCATTTCCCTTATCACGCATTCGATCCCATTATCGACCTGTTGAGAGAAGCGGCGATGGATCCAGAAGTAGTGTCCATTAAAATCACAGCTTATCGATTGGCTTCTAATTCTAAAATCATAAATGCATTAATCAATGCTGCTAGAAATGGGAAACAAGTAGTGGTCATGTTAGAATTAAAAGCAAGATTTGATGAAGAAGCCAATTTAGAATGGAAGAAAATTTTAGAAGAAGAAGGGGTAAAAGTTTTATTGGGAGTTCCTAAAATGAAAATCCATGCAAAACTTTGTGTGATTAATAAGAAAAGAGGTACAAGAACTACT
>CALRUG020000171.1:0-6110 GCA_943371295.1 Synechococcus sp. UW140
CTCCAGTTGATCTTGCATTGAGAGAACTGTACAATTATGTATTTGTACAAGGAACAATAACGATTAATCGACTGAAATTAACCATTAAACCACAAAATAAAACATTGGTATATGGTGATAAAATCGAAAATATTCAGTTTGATTACACCTTAGATCCAACAGCAATTATTTCAAATCCGGCAGCTGTAATTAATAGTATTCAATTAACACACCAATCAAATTTGGTGAATAATGTAATTGCATTGGTTGATTCCAGAGCACTGGTAAATAGTAGGGCCCTAGTAAACAGCCGTGCTTTGGTTAATTATTCTAATATATTAATCAATAGCCGTGCTTTGGTTAACATGAGTATGTTAATCAATAGTAGGGCATTGGTAAATAGCCGTGCTTTAGTAAATAGTAGAGCATTAGTAAATGGTAATCCAACAGGAGATCCATTAGATACAACAAGAGTAATTGACCTTGCTGTTTCTACTTTCTTAGAATACGACGATGATCCTAATACCTCTAACTTAACAAGTAGTAGAGCATTAGTGAACAGCCGTGCTTTGGTAAATAGTAGAGCATTAGTGAACAGCCGTGCTTTGGTGAATAGCCGAGCATTGGTAAACAGCCGAGCTTTGGTGAATAGCCGAGCATTGGTAAATGGTGTATATCAAATCACCAACAGCCGTGCATTAGTAAATGGAACTCCTGCATTGGTAAATTCAAGTGTTGGTATTGACAATGACTCTAGCAACAGTAATGTTGCCATCATTATTGATTCAACAGATGTACCGGATGGTCAAGTAGCTGTGATAGATGATTTGAAATCTATCAACATGATTACCGGCTATGAAGTTGGTGAGCATTGGATTATTCCTGGAGCATTAATCGCAGAAAACTTTGAGATTTATTACGAATCAGGAAGATTGACGATTACTCCTGCTACTTTAACCATCACTGCAGAAAATAAATCTAAAACTTTCGGTAGTAGTAATCCTGCATTCACATCAACCATTACAGGATTTGAGTTGGATGAAATTGCAAGTGATATCATTGCTACAGGACCAACAGTCACCGTTAGAGATAACAATGGTGTTGATGTTACAAATCAACCTCCTGTTGGTTTACAAACAATCGTACCATCGGGTGTTGTATTCAATGAACCGCCTACTAATCTGTTTGAAGGTGGCGTAATTGGTGTTGATTACATTGGTTTATCAAATTACAATGTAGTATATGTAAATGGAACGTTAGATGTTTCTGCCCCAAGTGTAGACACCATACCTCCAACCATTGTTTGTGCTCCAAGTGTAACCATCAATAATACGCCTGGACAAACAACCGGTACCACTACATTAACTGCACCAACTGTATCAGATAATAGTGGTTCAGCAATAGGAAATGTATTGAATTTTGATGGCGCAAATGACTATATCGCTATTCCTCATAATGCAAGTATGACCTCTTCAAATTACACCGCCGAGGCTTGGTTTAAAGTAACTGGAGGTAATCAATATAAATGGATAATGGGTAAAAGAACTATTGGTAGTGGGTGGAATATTTACGTGAATGGCACTAGCAATAATCAATTGGAGCTATGGAATGGTTGGGCAACAATAATTACTGGGCCGATTGTTGATACCGGCAGATGGTATCATGTCGCAGCAACAGGTAGTGGTACAGGCCAAAAATTATATTTAAATGGCTTTTTAGTTGGTACCTCAACCAATGTAGTAAACCAAGCAGATGCATCAACATTTATGAGCATAGGTTCAAATAACGACCAGTTGATTTGGTACTTTGGTGGTAGTATAGATGAAGTGAGGTATTGGAATGTGGAAAGAACACAAGCTCAAATTGGTGACGGCATGAATACCGAATTAGATGCTCAAGCTGGTTTGGTTGTAGCTTATCATTTCAATCAGGGCACACCGGGTGGAAATAATAATGGTATTACCAATGCTGTTGATGCCTCTGGAAACAACAATACCGGAACTTTAAATAATTTTGCTTTATCTGGTGCAACATCAAATTGGCTTGCAGGACAAATTACAGTAACCAATAATGCCCCTGCAACTTATCCAATTGGTAATACAACAGTTACCTGGACAGCAACAGATGCTGCCGGTAATAGTGCTACTTGTAACCAGACGGTGACTGTAGAATGTGTTGCTGAAATTGCATGTCCAAATGATACTACAGTTAATGTCAATCCATCGGCAACTAGTGCGGTAGTAAATACCCCATTAACAACAACAACAGTTTGTGGCCCGATAATTCCAAAAGTAATTCCAAGCTATACCTACATCGGTATGCATAACGGAAGTGCATACTATTTGTCCAATGCCGCAAGTTCTTTTGATGTTGCCAATAGTGATGCTACAAGTAGAGGTGGTCATTTGGTTACTATCGGCTCAGCGGCTGAAAACCAATTTATTGTAGCCAATGTTCCATCAGGAGGATATTGGATAGGATTAAATGATGTTGCAGTAGAAGGTACATTTGTATGGGCTAATGGCGAACCAGTAACTTATACAAATTGGGGATTCATTTATGGCCAACAGCCAGACAACTATTTTGGAGTTGAAGATGCAACAATTATTGGCATAGGTGATCCAAATGCAAATGGCAGATGGAATGATGTACCAGTTTATGATAATTGGAGACATATTTTGGAAATTCCCAACATAGGTGGTGTCAGAGAGCAAACTGCAGGTCTTGCTAGTGGTAGTGCATTCCCATTAGGTACTACAACTAATACTTATATTACTACTTTTAGAAATGGTTCAAAAGATACTTGTAGTTTTAATGTAACAGTTACAAATACCCCCACAATTACATGTCCTACAGATACAACAGTAAATGCCGCAGCAGGTCAATGTTCGGCCGTTGTTAACCTGGCATTGCAATCATCAAACCCAACTGGCTCGATAGTTGCCAAAAACATGCCTGGATTTACCTATTTAGGGGTATTCAATGGTAACGCATATTATAAATCAACCAGTCTATCTGGATGGATTGCAGCAGAAGCAGATGCAAGAGCCAAAGGCGGTCACCTAGCTACGATTCAATCGGCACAAGAAAATCAATTCATTATAAACGCAGCTCCAGAAGGAGGTGCATGGATTGGACTAAATCGTATATACACAGGAAATACATATGTATGGTCAAATGGAGAACCTGTATCATATACCAATTGGAACACCGGTGAACCTAATAACAATGGAAACGAGGATGCGGCACACCTTATTGATATAAGTTATAATGGAAGGTGGAACGATTTGACCAATACTTTCCAGCTAAACTATATTCTTGAAATTCCCAACATAGGTGGTGTAAGAGAGCAGACTACAGGTATTGCAAGTGGTAGTGCCTTCCCTGTTGGTACAACAACCAACACCTATATTACTACCAATGTTAATGGAGCAAAAGATACCTGTACAGTAAACATTACGGTGATTGATAATCAGGCCCCAACAGCTATTTGCCAACCAATTACGGTTAATTTAAGTGCAGGTGGAACCGCAACTGTAACTGCAGCACAAGTAAATAATGGCAGTACAGATAATTGTGGCGGTCCATTAACTTACCAATTCTTAGTTGGCGATAATGGCGGACAAAGAACTATACCGGTAAACAGTGGAACAAGATCAGGAAGAAGTTTAACTGGTATTACTTATACCTATAATGGGCAACAACAAACGTTGACACCGGCTAATGCTATCAGATCAACATTAGTTTTATCAACACTTACGGCAAATCCTGTAACGAATGGTAATGCCAACAGATTCTGGGATCTATCTGCCACAAGCATGAATGAAACAACTGCATTACGAGTATTAGGAGATTTTGACATGGGCACAGCCTTCCAAGATTGTGGAGATGTAGCTCCGGTAAATCACCAAGTTAATTTTGATAATCCTATTGTACCTGGTGCTGGTCCTGAAATATTCATTGTACATGGTGGATTGGTGAACGATATTCAAATATTGGATGTTGCCGGAAATGTAGTCTTAACCATTCCTGCAAGTGTTATCAATAACAGTTCATTGGTATCGATGGCGGTAGGTAGTATATTCAATGGATTCTATTTAAGGAATAAAGTACCATTTACTGTACAACTATTGGGAACACATGGTAATAGCCAAAACCAAGTTTTGGCATTGGATATCAATTTTAGCGAAGTGCCTTTAATTGGAGGTATTAGATACGGTGGTGGCTATAATGGCAATTGCAATTATGTCTATGAAATTCTAGGCTTCCAACCTGCTCCATCTACTGCTTCACAATTGGACTTTAATTGCACCAATATTGGTGCAAACCCGGTAACCTTACAAGTAACCGATGCTAGTGGCAACAAATCCACCTGCACAACAACAATTACAGTTGCAGATAATATTGCACCTACTGCGGTTTGTCAACCACTTACTGTAACCTTGGGCGCAAATGGAACAGCAAGTATCACTGCTGCGCAAGTAAACAATGGTAGCAGTGACAATTGTGGTGTAGCAACCCTAAGTTTAAGTCAATCCACTTTCACTTGTGCCGATATCAGCAACACTGCACTCAACTTTAATTTAACGCCTGATGTAGTAGTTTCAAATAACACTGCTAACTTACCACTTGGCAATAATGCAAGAACAATTAGTGCTTGGATAAACCCAGGTATATCACACAATAATTGGGGAATCATAGGCTATGGTTTGGCTCCTGAATCCAATCGTAACGGGAATGGTAATTTATTTGCCATTGGACTACAAAGTGGTAATAGATTAACCTTCTGGGGAAGTTATGCAGACTATATTTCACCTGCTGTAGTACCTATGAATATATGGACATACGTTGCTGTTACGTTTGATGGATCAAATGGTGTATTGTATATGAACAACCAGGCTTATCCATTTAATCCGAGTAACTCTCATGGTTGGCCCATTAATACACTAGCCAGCAAGTTTTTTGTTGGAGCCGAAACTGATGACAATGGTGCAAATTATAGAACCCAATACCAGGGTTCAATAGATGAAGTAAAAGTGTACAATAGATCGTTATCAGCCGCTGAAATTGCAGCAGATAGAGCTAGCACTAATCAATCAGGTTTAGTATTATACTATCCATTCAGCGAAGGATCTGGAACAAGTGTTGTTGATGCCTCGGGTAATAATAATGATGCAAGTCTATTAAATCCAACCGGTAGTAATTGGATTGCCAGAACAACAACACCAACCATTTTAATGGTAACCGATGCTAGCGGAAATTCAAGTACTTGTACAGCAAACATTACTGTGTTAGATCCATTGGGTAATTGCACACCAATTATTCCAAGAATGGTGTTCACTCCGGTTGCCGAAAAACCAACTGAACAAGTCATTACAAAGGCTAAGGTTTATCCTAATCCTGCGTCAGGTTTCATAAAAGTGATTACAAGTAATGAGGTAGAATCGGTTACTAATATTATGGTATTTGATGTATTAGGTAAAGTACAGGTAAAGCAAAAATTCAGACAATTATCAAACAAAATGTTTGAAATGGATGTCTCGAATTATCCTACCGGTATTTACTTTATAAAAATAAATAGTCCAAAAGGTATAGAAACACTTAAATTTAAAAAACAATAACCAATGAAAGAAGACGGTGCTAAACCGTCTTCTTTCTATTTAACATATTCAAAGTATTAATTGGAATGAACAAAACGGCAAGTAAGCTTATACTTTTTAGTATATGCTTTTTTATTATAAATGGTATTTTACTGGCCCAAGATCCAAATGCACCTAATGAATTGCTAAAAGATTCAGTCAAGGTGAATGCATTACTTAAACTGGGCAAAGAGAATGCTAGTGAAGCTCCCGAAAAAGCCATTCAATACGCTAACGAAGCCATTAAACTAGCGGAGCAAATTCAATATTATAAGGGTAAAGCCTTAGGCTTAAAAAATATAGGCATCGTTTATTATAACCAAGCTAAAGATGTTGAAGCATTGGATTATTGGAAACAGTCGTTAGAAATTTTTAAACAGATTAACGATGAAATTGGCGAGGCCAATATCTTAAATAATATCGGCGCAATTTATTTTAATCAAAAAGACCTCATTAAAGCACTTGAATATTATTTACAATCGCTGAAACTAG
>CALRUG020000172.1:0-6040 GCA_943371295.1 Synechococcus sp. UW140
GATTGCCTAAATAATGATTAAATTGAATTGGTGAAAGCAGGTTTTGTAAATATTTTTGGTAAGCCCAATGCGGGCAAAAGCACCCTCCTAAATGCATTGATAGGAGAGAAAATGGCTATTGTTTCTCCTAAGGTTCAAACCACCAGGCATCGAATCAAAGCTTTCCTAAATAAACCAGGCGAGTACCAAATTATTTTCTCAGATACCCCGGGCATCATTGACCCTAAGTATAAGTTGCACCAAAAAATGATGGATTCTGTAAAAGGAGCATTAGAAGATGCAGACTTAGCCTTATTAATGGTAGATGCGAATGACAATTTTGAAGAATGCGATGCCATATTTTCTGCACTTAAATTAAAAGTGCCTGCTTTACTTATTTTGAATAAAATAGATATTGCTGGGAATGGAAAAATTGCAGAAGCAGAAGCTTTTTTTGCCAATAAGCCCTATTGTAAACAATTGGTAAAGATTGGGGCACTTCAGAAATTGCACCTCAATAAATTGTTGGCTGTAATTGTTGGCATGTTACCCGAAGGTGTTCCATTTTATAATGAAGACGATTTAAGTGATTTACCTACTCGTTTCTTTGTATCAGAAATGATTCGTGAAAAGATTTATGAATTATTTGCAGATGAAATTCCTTACCATACTGCTGTACTGGTAAATGAATACAAAGACAAGGGGAATATTGTGAAAATTCAAGCAGATATTATAGTACATAGAGAAACACAAAAAGCGATCATAATTGGCGAGAAAGGATCAATGATTAGGCAAATAGGCATACAGGCAAGAAAAGACATTGAAGCTTTTGTGCAGAAGAAAATATTTTTAGAGTTATTTGTAAAAGTGCGTCCTAAATGGCGCGACAATGACCTTCAATTAAAAGAATATGGTTATCAATAAACGATAACTGATTACCTCAATATAGAATAAAACAAAATGAGTTACACTGTAGCAATTGTTGGAAGACCCAATGTAGGAAAAAGCACTTTCTTTAATCGTTTATTAGAGCAGCGTAAAGCTATTGTAGACGATATAAGTGGTGTAACACGTGATCGCCAATATGGTGTTGCAGATTGGAATGGAAAATCTTTTAACCTGATTGATACAGGTGGTTTTGTTCCGCAAAGCGAAGATATTTTTGAAGTTGAGATACGTAAACAAGTGAAGATTGCCATTGACGAAGCAAATGCCATTATTTTTATGGTAGATGTAGCAACTGGTATAACAGACTTAGACGAGGCCATGGCCGATTTATTGCGTAGAAGCAGTAAACCTGTTTTTGTTGTAGTGAATAAAGTAGATAATGGAACTAGGGAACTAGAAGCAACCGAGTTTTATAGTTTAGGGTTTGAACATACTTTTTTTATTAGTAGTATTTCAGGAAGTGGAACGGGAGATTTATTGGATGGAGTGGTGGCCAATATCACTGAAGAAGAAGGTCAGGAAAGTACCATTGATAGTGAACTTCCAAAGTTTGCCATTATTGGTCAACCAAATGTGGGAAAATCTTCTTTACTAAATGCCTTAGTAGGAGAGGAAAGAACTATAGTAAGCAATATTGCTGGAACTACTAGGGATACTATACATACCCACTATAAACTTTTTCAGAAAGAGTTTATGCTCATTGATACCGCTGGTATTAGAAAGAAGAGTAAAGAAAAAGATGATCTTGAATTCTATTCAATTATCCGAGCCATCAAAGCAATGGATGAAGCAGATGTTTGTTTATTGGTGATTGATGCACATAAAGGAATTACTGCCCAGGATATTACCATTTTTAGTTTGGCAGCAAGAAAGGGAAAAGGAATAGTTATGTTGGTGAATAAATGGGATTTAATTGAGAAGGAAACCAACACTGCACGCGATTACGAAAAATTACTTAAGCAAAAAATGGCACCATTTAATGATGTGCCCATTCTTTTTATATCAGTAGTTGAAAAAACAAGAATTTTCAAAGCAATTGAAACTGGTCTTGCTGTTTTTGAAAACCGCAGTAGAAAAGTGGCAACTTCTATCTTAAATGAAGTGATGTTGAAGGCAGTTGAAAATTATCATGCTCCAGTAGTTAGAGGACATTCTATTAAAATAAAATTTGTAACGCAATTGCCTACGCCGGTTCCTTCATTTGCCTTTTTTACCAATTTCCCAGATGATATTAAGATGCCTTACAAAAACTACTTGGAAAACCAATTAAGGTCCAATTTTGACTTTAAAGGTGTTCCAATTCGTATTTTCTTCAGAAAAAAGTAAAAAAAAGGGAAACTTTCAGGAAATTTTAGGATTTTTTTGGCTTTAATATCCAAATTGCCCTATTTTTGCGACCAAATAAAAAAAACCCAAAAACAAGTACAATGAAAAAAGTATTCGCAATTCTAGCTGTAGCAGGTTTAATGACTGCTTGTAACAACGCTGAAACAACTGAAGCAACTGCAGACACTGCTGCTGCAACTGTAGACACTGCTGCTGCAACTGTAGACACAACTGCTGCTGCTGTTGATACAACTGCTGCTCCTGCTGTTGATACAACCAAGAAATAGTTAATACAAGTACTCGTTACTAATATTACTTCTTGCAAGAAGGTCCTCTCGATAAAATCGAGAGGATTTTTTTTGTGCCAGTTTGTACCAAAAATCGGCTTTAAGAACAGATGGCATTAATATTGTTTATTATTCCCTTTACCAATGGAAATAATTCCATTTCATTTTTGTGACATTTTGACCCTAGTAGATTATGGATAAGCGTAAATTAATTTTTAAGTCTGAAGATGAGACCGATTTTATGCCAATTATTCCCATCAATGAACAGGATGGTGATATAGATAATAATATGGTTATTCCAGATGAATTGCCCATTCTTCCTTTGCGAAATACGGTATTGTTTCCAGGAGTAGTACTACCCATAACTGTTGGCAGAGATAAAAGCATCAAAGCGGTAAGTGATGTATATAAAACAGATAAACTGATTGGTGTAATTGCTCAGAAAGATGCCAATATTGAAGAACCAGAACCCAAAGATCTTTGCAAGATTGGTACAGTTGCCAAAATAGTCAAACTCATCAAAATGCCCGATGGTGGAACAACCATTATCATCCAAGGAAAAAAGCGTTTTGAGTGGATGGAAATGTTGAGTGATGATCCCTATTTTAAAGCCCGTATTCAACTTTTTACCGAAGAAGATGCTCCTGATACCGAAGATTTTAAGGCTTATGTTAGTACCATTAAAGATTTGGCAGCACAAATTATTCAGCTTTCTCCCAACTTGCCAACAGAAGCTTCTATTATTCTAAAGAATATTGAGAACCCTGCTTTTTTGATCAATTTTGTAAGCAGCAATTTAAATAGTGATTTACAAGAGAAACAACAACTTCTGGAAATTAACGATGTAAATGAAAGGGCAATTAAGTTGGTTCATATTCTTCAGCGCGAATTACAATTTGCCGAATTAAAAGACAAAGTCACTAACAAAACAAGAACAGAGTTAGATAAACAACAACGCGATTATTTTCTTCAGCAGCAACTCAAAAGTATTAAAGAGGAATTGGGTGGAGACACCAATGAAAGAGAGATTGCTGAAATGAAGAAGAAGGCCGAAACCAAAAAATGGCCTGAAGCTGCAAAAAATGCATTCAAAACGGGTATTCAAAAGTTAGAGAGAATGCATGCTTCTACACCTGATTATTCTGTGGTGTACAATCATTTAGACTTGATGTTAGACCTTCCTTGGGATGAATATACCAATGATAACTACGATTTAAAGAATGCAAAAAAAGTATTAGACATTGACCATTATGGCATGACTAAAATTAAAAGCAGGATATTAGAATATTTGGCTGTGTTGAAATTGAAGGGTGACATGAAAAGCCCAATCCTTTGTTTTTTAGGGCCTCCCGGTATTGGTAAGACATCTTTAGGAAAATCGATTGCACATGCAATTGGAAGAAAATATGTTCGATTAAGTTTGGGTGGATTGCATGATGAAAGTGAAATTAGGGGGCATCGCAAAACTTATATTGGAGCCATGCCTGGTAGAATTTTGCAGAATATTCGGAAGTGTAAAACATCTAATCCTGTCATGATTTTAGATGAGATTGATAAAATTGGTTCAGATCATAGAGGAGACCCTTCTTCTGCATTATTAGAAGTGTTAGACCCAGAGCAGAACCATACTTTTTATGACAATTACTTAGAATTAGAATACGATTTAAGCAAAGTACTATTTATTGCCACAGCTAATAATCTGCAAAATATTCAGCCTGCTTTAAGAGACCGTTTAGAAATTATTGATTTGAGCGGTTATGCAATTGAAGAAAAAGTAGAGATAGCCAAGAGACATTTAGTACCTAAACAGAAAGATGCCCATGGGTTGGCTAAAGTGAACTTTAAAATTAGCGATAAGGTTTTAGAAAAAGTGATTGAGCAGTATACTAGAGAAAGTGGAGTTAGAGAATTGGATCGTCAGCTTGCATCAATAATGCGTTTTCAAGCTAAGGAAATGGCATTAAAGGAAAAAGTAAAATTGAACTTAACAGCTGCTGATGTAGAAAAAATATTGGGTCAACAACGCTATAGCAATGAAATTTATAAAACAGCAAATATGGCTGGAGTAGTAGTTGGCTTAGCTTGGACATATGTGGGAGGGGATATTTTATTTATTGAAACCATTTTAAGTGAGGGCAAGGGTGAATTGAAATTGACGGGTAATTTGGGTAATGTAATGAAAGAGAGTGCAACTACAGCTTTAAGTTATATTCAAGCGAATTATAAAAAACTAGGAATCGATCCAGAATTATTTAAGAACAAGAATATACATATTCATGTTCCTGAAGGGGCAGTTCCTAAAGATGGTCCAAGTGCAGGAATTACTATGTTGACTTCTATAACTTCAGCATTTACTGGAAGAAAGGTTAAACCATTTTTAGCAATGACAGGAGAAATTACCCTACGTGGTCAAGTATTGCCAGTAGGGGGGATTAAAGAAAAAGTATTGGCTGCAAAAAGAGCAGGTTTAAAAGAGATTGTTCTTTGCCACTTGAATCAAAAAGATGTAGCGGAAATCGATAGTAGTTTTATTAAAGGTTTGCATTTCCAATATGTAAAAACCATGCAGCAAGTTGTTGATTATGCGCTCGTATAGTTGTAGTTTTAATATGGGATGAATAGTAAGAACTGTATAATCGGCATATTATGTTTCATTGCCACTGAGTCTTTTGCCCAAACACTCGGTGGCAATGCTGTTTATAATTTTCTTTCACAACCAGGTTCTGCACAAGTAGCTGCTTTAGGGGGAATCAATATAAGTTCACAAAGCAATGATGTTTCAATGAGTTTGGGAAATCCAGCTTTGTTGCGCAAGAATATGCATCATCAGATTGCTACTTCATTTAATGGGTTTTTAGCTGGTATCAGTAATTACAGTGCAGTTGCTTCTCATTATCAAGAACGTCATCAATTGAATTGGGGGCTTGGTTTACAATATTTGCATTATGGAAATATTACTCAAACAGATGCAGCTGGTTCTGTGTTGGGCACTTTTAAGCCCAATGATTTTGCTTTTCAATTAATGGTGAGTAAACAATACAACAACTATTTTTATATAGGTGCTGCTGCCAAGTTTATACAAAGTAATTATGGGCTGTTTCGTTCTTCTGGAATTGCTATGGATATTGGACTTACTTATTCAGACACGGTAAATCAAATTCAAGCAGCTATTGCGATCAAAAATATGGGTACCCAATTAAGTACCTATGGTGGCGGACCTAAAGAGGAACTACCCTTTGATTTACAAGCGGGTATAAGTAAGAAATTATCCAATGCACCCGTTCAATTTTCACTCACTGCACACAATCTACATCGACTTCGAATTTTATACAACGATACTGCATTCAATGCATCGGAAGGAGATTTACGAACTGCTGGTTTATTGCAGAAAACTTTTGCTCACCTCATTTTTGGGGCACAATTTTATTTAAATGATAAGGTTGAAATTAATATAGGGTATAATTTCTTAAGACGTCAAGATCTCAACATTTTCAATGCAA
>CALRUG020000173.1:0-6017 GCA_943371295.1 Synechococcus sp. UW140
TGCATTGGAAATCAAGCAAATGCCTGAATTACCTGCACAAAAAGTAATCGAAGGCTTTAATAAGCCAGGTCTGTTGGTAATGAATGAAAAGAATGAATTAGAAAAATGGTTACTAGCCATACCCAACCATGATGCAAATATTCTATTCATGAGTAGTGGTAATTATGATGGATTAAACATAAATTCGTTGGCTAAAGTAATTATACAAAATCATCCTGAAGGATAACAATGAAACTAAATTTAACTAGACCCATCGCATTTATTGATCTTGAAACAACTGGTGTAAATATCAGTAATGACAGAATTGTTGAAATAGCAATAGTAAAAATTTTGCCAGATGGAACTAGACAGGTAAAGCGAAAATTAATTAACCCGCTAATCCCAATACCTTCAGGTGCTTCAGATGTGCATGGTATTACAGATGAAATGGTTAAAGACGCACCTAGTTTTAAACAGGTTGCCAATGAGATTAAGCAATTCATGGACAATTGTGATATGGGTGGGTATAATAGCAATCGATTTGACGTTCCCATGTTGATTGAAGAATTTTTGAGAGCAGGTGTTTCTTTTTCTGTTGATGGTCGAAAATTGGTGGATGTACAAAAAGTGTTTCATATGATGGAACAAAGAACCCTGGGAGCTGCATATAAATTTTATTGTAATAAAGTGTTGGATGGTGCACATAGTGCAGAGGTAGATGCAACTGCTACTTGGGAAGTTTTAGAAGCACAAATAGAACGATATCCTCAAATTGGCGATACTGTAGAAAGCATTGTTAAGTTTACCGGTGAAGATGATATAGTAGACTTTGCAAGAAGATTTGTAAAAGAAAATGGAATTGAAGTGTTCAATTTTGGAAAACATAAAGGGAAGCCAGTTACGCAAGTATTAAAAGAAGAGCCCCAGTATTATGATTGGATGATGAAGGGAGATTTTGCTATGAATACCAAACAAAAGCTAACTGAAATATTAAATAGAACTTTACTGAAGAAATAGCATTGGAAAAAATTGTAATCATACCCACTTATAATGAAAAGGATAATATTGCTTTGATAATTGAAGCTGTGTTTTCCTTGAATCAAGGTTATCATATTTTGGTGATTGATGATGGTTCACCGGATGGGACTGCTGAAATTGTAAAACAATTAATCCAATTATACCCCAATCAATTATTCCTAGAAGAACGTAAGGGAAAACTTGGATTGGGTACTGCTTATATTCACGGATTTAAATGGTGTCTAAATAAAGAATATCAATATATTTTTGAGATGGACGCCGATTTTTCTCACGACCCCCATGATTTAGATCGATTGTATTTGTCATGTAAAAATGATGGGGCACAGGTTGCTGTAGGAAGCAGGTATGTAAAAGGAGGTCAAACAGAAAACTGGCCTTGGGATAGGCAATTGTACTCAAGGGGAGGTGCGCTGTATACTAAATTGCTTACATGGATGCCAGTACAAGATCCAACAGCTGGATTTGTTTGTTATAAAAGAGAAGTATTAGAAGCAATTAACTTTGACATGATTTCATTTGTTGGATATGCTTTTCAAATTGAAATGAAGTTTGCAGCATGGAAATTGGGTTTTGTTATTAAAGAAGTCCCCATTATTTTCCGAGATAGAAAGATTGGAGTAAGTAAAATGAATAAGGGAATTATTAAAGAGGGCGTTTTGGGGGTTATTAGTATTCAATGGCAGAGTATGTTTAAAAATTATCGCAAAAGGGTTAAAGCCAGCTAAACTATATTTTGAAGCAAGCACTTATCAAATTACATATATCCGTTTTTCTTGCGGGCTTTACCGGCATATTGGGTGTTTTGATTAGTTTGAATGAAATGAGTTTGGTATGGTACAGAATAATGATAACCGTGGTTAGCTTATCGGTATTATTTAAAATCACCCGTAAATCTGCACAACGTCCAAAATCTACCGTAATTCGATTTTTATTAATTGGTTGCTTAATTGCTTTACACTGGGTGGCATTTTATGGGAGCATCAAGTTGTCGAATGTGTCTATTGGGCTGGTATGTTTTTCAGCAACTGGTTTATTTACTGCATTGTTAGAACCACTATTGGTTACTAAAAAAATACAATGGGCCGAAGTTGGTTTAGGATTAATTAGTTTGTTAGGTATTTATTTGATTTTTCATTTTGATCAGCGATATCAAACTGGAATCATTGTGGGGATTATTTCAGCATTTTTAGCTGCATTGTTTTCTGTATTGAATAAGAAGCAAGTGAATCAAGCTGAACCCTTGGTTATTATGTTGTACGAATTAACTGGAGGGTTATTGGTTCTCACTTTGTTAATGCCTCTTTACGGATATTATTTTCCTGAAATGAGTTTAGTCCCCACTTTGTCAGATTGGGGATGGTTATTGGTTTTAAGTTGGCTTTGTACCATTGTAGCCATGCAATTGATGTTAGACTCTTTAAAAAAAGTATCTGCTTTTACCCAAAATTTGAGTCTTAACCTAGAGCCAGTATATGCAATCATTATGGCATTTATACTATTTGATGAGAATAAACACTTGTCTAATAGTTTTTACTATGGTGTAGCACTAATCATTTTATCTGTGGTTTTACAAATGATCCGCGTGATATACAAGCAAAAAACTAAAACTCAATAATGAAGCCTATTGTAGGCGTTACATTCTTATCATTATTTCTTAGTAAAAAAGGTACTGCATTACTGCCATTCGATTGAATAGGTTGCCCGTCGGTTGTTATAAATGATGTGTTATTGTCGTTACGTTGAAAAGTATAAATGTCTTGTGCAGGGCTACTTGCTAAATACCAGTTCGTTACATCCAAAAATAAGTTTAATGTAAATCTCTTATAGTACCATTTTTTATCAATTCTGATATCGCTGCTATTGAATGCATTTAAACGTTGCGTATTGATATTATTGTAATCTGGAATGCCTGTACCTAATGCTAAATAATTTTGTCTGCTTGCTATTAAATCATATGGGGTATAGGGTACACCACCTTGGTACCTAAATTTAAGGCCGATTTCCCAGTTTCTTTTCATTTTATAACCTAGCACCGCACTTAGTAAGTGGCGATTATCCCATGAACTTGGAGTAAATGAATTATTGGAATTGGTGTATTTGCTTACAAACCAAGTATAACTAAATACACCATAAAAACGTTGTGTCAATTTTTGTTGTGCAAAAAATTCAAAGCCATAAGCTTTGCCCTTTCCAGTTGTGCTCACTGCTTCATTACCTAATACATTAAAATCTGCACCCTGGTTAGATAAGCTGATGCCATTTCGGATACTGATGGGGACATTGCTGTATTGTTTGTAAAACCCTTCAAAAGTAAATCGGGTGGCAGAAGAGGGTAGGTACTCAAAACCAGCAACATAATGGGTACTCCTGGTATAATCAGTATTCTTATTGACCAATTCATTATTATTGTTTCTATATCCTAGTGCGGTGTACGGAAGCATTTTAAAATATGTTCCTACTGATGCATTAAAAGTGATTTTATCTGATATCACATAACTGGCAGCAATCCTAGGAGATAAGGTTTTTAAAGGATTCATGCCACTTTGAGTAAATGTATTTTGATCAAACCTGATGCCTGCACTAAGTCCTAATTTATTGTCTAAGAAACGTTTACCCAACTGAGTAAATGCACCCATTCTTGCAAACTGTATTTTACTATTGAAATTGTTTGTAACAGCAGGTTGAATAATATTGTTATTATTATCTACAATAGCATTGCTGATTAACTGATTCGTGTTGTTGCTAAAAGATACCAATTGGGCAACTAAACCATAGCTTAATTTGAATCCATTGAAGTTTTGATTTACATCAAATCTTAGTTTGTTTTCTGCTTCAGTTGAATTTAATGCAAGTGTTTTATTGCCTCTGATAGGGCCAAGGTTATTCTCGTATTTTTCTAATTGATTATTGAATTGATTTCTGCTGATGGCCAAATTCCAATAACCATTGGTTAATTGATGCCTTATAGAAGCTCCAATGGTATAGTTCCATTGTTGAATAGAAGGGTTGCTATTCAGTACGTATAATTTTTCTGGGGTAGCTTCTTTTGGCGCAGCAAAATTAAATTCATCAATAGCCCCTACACCCAATAAGGTTAAGGAAGTTTTTTTACTTAACTGATGCGAAATCTTGTATTGGAAATCCCAATAATTAGGTCTGATGGGTAAGTCAATTGCTTTAAATAATAATTGCAAATAACTTCTTCTAGCAGATGCTAAAAAACTGGTTTTACCAGATTTGCCTATTGGGCCATCAAAAGTAGTTGCTAATTCTGTACCACTCAATCGAATATTGCCTTGCACTCGATTATTGTTTCCTCTCTTTTGTTTAAACTCGAATACAGAAGAGAGCGTATTATCGAATCTAGCATCAAATGCAGAAGAAGAAAGTTTAACTTCTTCAATAAAGCTTACGTTTAAAATGCCTGTAGGTCCTCCTGCACTTCCTTGGGTTGCAAAATGGTTAATCACTGGTATTTCAATCCCGTCTAAATAAAATACATTTTCATTTGGGGCACCGCCTCTGATGATAATATCGTTTCTAAATCCTGCAGAGCTTGAAGATCCACCCACTCCCGGTAATGCTTGTATTACCCTTGAAATATCAAAATTACCTCCAGGATTGGCTTTTATTTCTTCTGTGGTGAGTCTTTGAACACTCAATGGAGTTTCTAAGGTAGCTGCTTTAGCAGACTTATTTCTGTTGGTACTATTTACCGTAACAGCATTGAGTTCTTTAACAGTTGATTCTAGTTCAATAACCATGGTATTTTCGTTTCCACTAGCAATCGTAACATTGAATTTTGATTGAGTTGAATATCCTAAAGCGCTGAAAATGAATGTATAGTATCCTGATTTAATTTGAGTGAATTGGAATTTTCCCACACTGTCGGTTACTACTGATTTATCTAGTTGAACCAACTTTACAACTGCCCCTTGAATGGGTTTTTGTAATTGCTTATCTAAAATAACGCCCGAGTAAATCCCCGTGTTTTGTGCGTTTAATTGTAAAAAAGAATAACTCGTAATCAACAGTAAAAGAAGCCTTTTCATAATTCATCCATTTATCAAATACCTAACATCAACAATAGGTTTTGACTATTGTTTAATTATCTTCGGAATATTCAAAAATAATATCAACATGAGAGTCGCCACAATTATTGTATTGTTATTCCTTAGCATTTTAAGCTACGGTCAAAAAAAACCTTTGGACCATTCGGTTTACGACGGATGGCAAAATATTGCAGAACGTTTAATAAGCGATAATGGAGACTTTATTGCTTTTACAGTAGTGCCTCAAGAAGGTGATGGGTTTTTATACATCAAGAAAAAAGACGGATCAAGTGTGGCAGAAATTGCTAGAGGGTACAATGCGAATATGACCGATAATAGTCGTTTTTTAATTTGTAGAATTAAGCCCTTTTTTAAAGATACTAGAGAGGCTAAAATAAAAAAGAAGCGTCCTGATGAAATGCCAAAAGATTCTTTGGCAATTGTAGATTTAACCAGTGGGAAAATCACTAAAGTAGCTCAAGTTAAAAGTTTCAAAATTGCAGACGAACAAGCCCAGTTTTTGGCTTATCACTTAGAGAAAAAAAACACCGCACCTTCACCAAGAACTCCGCAAACGGATAGTACCGCAAAGCCTGTAGCGCCCGTTGCTACGCCCACACCAAGAGTAGCTGCTGATCCTTTTGATGAAGGAACTGATTTAGTGGTGCTCAATTTGTTAACAGGAGATACTAGTGTGTACAATTTGGTAAGCGAATATTTTTTTAATAAAAAAGGGAACATTTTATTAATTGAAACCACCAAAAAAACAGGAGATGCCAAAGTAAAACCTCAAGTAGTTAAAGTTGATTTATTGAATAAAAAATCATCGATTCTATTAACCGGTTTTAATGACGCAAAAGCCTATAGAATGGATGAGTCTGGTACTCAATTGGCATTTATTGCTGAGAGGGATAGTAGTGCGAAGTCTTTACAAAAATTCTATAAATT
>CALRUG020000174.1:0-6010 GCA_943371295.1 Synechococcus sp. UW140
CCAATTAATAGAAGCTGTTGACAGCAATAGTTTTCCAGAACCCGTTAAAAGAGCAAAACAATCTGGTCTTAAAATTGATAAAGCCCGCGAAGTTTTAAACTACAAACCCCACTCATTTGCTGAGGGGGTTCATAAAAGTTTTTTATAAAATCAATTGATTTATTAAAAAGTTAATCATTTAAGGGGTAAAAATATTTCAGCCATCATACATCTGGCACTTCCACCTCCATTGGTTTCAATAGTGGTAATATCACTGTGTATGATTTTATTAAACGATTGAATGGTTTCAATTTGTTTGGGCAATAATGCATGATAGGCTTGGCTAGACATGACTAAGAATTTTTCACCCTTGGTATTATGCACTTGTAACATATTCCCAGCAAAACGATTCATTTGGTTAAAGTCAATTTCAATGATGATTTTTCCAGAGTCGAGAATAGATTGTTTAACCAATTCTTGTTCATTTTTGTCTTTGATGGAATCTAAACAAATGACTACATAATCATCTGCAACACACATCATCACATTAGTATGGTAAATAGGTGCTCCAGCAGCATCTACTGATACAAATGACACCCCTTTGTAATGCATCTTATTGCAAAATTCGTCTAATACGATTTGATTGGTTCTTGGAGAAAGACAGGCATATGCAATTTTCTTATCTCTATCTAAAACCATACTGCCAGTGCCTTCTAGAAAAAGTGCATCTTTTTCATATGCAGTAAAATCATTGGTATGGGTAATGGCAAATTTTTCTTGAATTGCATCAAGTACAGAAGGCTTTCGCTCTAATCTTCTATTGACTGCAAACATAGGGTAGAGGCATATATTCCCATCTTCGTGAAAAGAAATCCAATTATTCGGAAAAATAGAATCGGGTGTATGTGGATCGGGAGTGTCTTCTACTACTGTAACGTCAATATCATGTGCGCGGAGTACTGTTATGAATTGTTCAAATTCTGCTCTAGCTTTTGCTTGAACATCCGCTTGATCCGATTTGTTTTGAAAACTATTGTTTACCGCTGTTTCATCATTAAAGCTGAAATGAACGGGTTGTATCATTAATAAATGACTAGTATGTTGCATAATTGATTAATTAATGGGTTCTCTCCATAAAGGCATACTCATACAATGAAATCCTCCTCTAGCTCTTGATAATTCTGCGGAGGGCATTAAAATAAATGTGTCTTTAATTTGATCAATAGTAATAATGTTGTTTTCTAATTGTTGTAATAATTCTTTTACGCCAATAATAGTAAATCCAGCATTCCTGAATGCTTCAGTGGTTTTATCGTTTCTGTCGTACCCTAATACAACCCCTTCTTTCAATGCTAATAAATTGCATGAATCAGTCCATTGTTCTCTTGCACTGTAAGGGAATTCGTTGTTCCCAGAAAAAATAAAACGTACTTCATTGGTACATTTCAAATCTGTTTTACTAATATCTACCAACAAATCTTCAAGGCTTTCAAAAGAAGTTGGATTCTCCGGATTATTCCTATTGAATTGTAGGATCTTAATTTTTTCTTCTTTTTTTATTTCTAATATTCTTTCAACGGCAGATTCATCTTCGTGCTTCACTGCTTTCCTAGAAAAATTTCCCAACATCACCCATACATCTCTTTTTACCTGCGTAAAAACAGTATCAATATGCATATAATCTCTTTTCTTCGGAATTTTAACAATCGTCACTTTGTCCATCAATCCCATTTCAAATAAGGTCTGTGTTATTTTTACAGCAGCTTCAGAAGAAGTTCTTTCGCTTACTCCAACCAAAATATGGTTATCACTCACTACCATTATATCACCTCCTTCTAAAGTGATTTTTCGTTCATCGTCTTCTTTGGGCAATAAAAAACTGTGGTGCGAATCGGATAACTCAATAATCTTATTGGTATAATCAGCAAATAGGGGATGGTTAAAGAAAATATATTTTGCCAACAATGCTTCCCTGGTCCTTGCTTTTTTTGCTGGTTTATTTAATAATACATGGTCTTTGATGGTGATACCAATATCCCTAGTAAAAATAAAATTGGGAATGGGTGCAAATAAAAGTTGTCTTTCTTGAGATGTGCCAGAGATAAGGGTTTTAGCTAATTCGGTTGGTTCATAATTCAATAAGTCATTTTGAATTTGATAGGTACAACCCTCAATTGCACAAACAGATGATACCAGTTTTGTTTTGATATCACTATTATTTAAAAGTTCCGATAAAAGCCATTGCAATTCAATTACTTTATCTGATTTATAAAAGTCATCGTGCTCAGGTTTGTAAAATCCACGATTGTTTTCGGCACTATCAATTTGGTTTAATTTGCCTTTTATTTTTTCGGGATCTAAGAAATACAATAAAATTTTAGTGTAATAATCGTATTCGTCTTTTCTAATGGTATCTAAATGCACAATATCTTCAAATAGCCAGTCTTGGGCTTTTGATGGTACCACTTTACCTAGGCCACTATCTGGGCTATGTACCAATAATCTTTTTAAAGTACCAATTTCAGATGTAACAGAAACTTTCATATAAAATATTTTATCAAATGCGTGAATGAATAATACAGCCCTTCTTGTAATAATTGATTACAAGAAATCTGGATTTCAATACCTATTTATCTACTTAATTAATAAGAATCAGCTTTATTTTATGCCCCTTCAATGATCGGGCATTGGGTTCAAGCCCCTGTACATCCATGCAAAATGAGATGTTAAAAATGATATAGTAGAACAGTGATTCACTTAATGCAAATTACTATTTTATTTCAAATGGCAATTTCCCATTTAAACTTCCTGTTGATTTCAGGGGTTTAAAACGTACAAACATGTCTTCGCTGTACCATTTTTCTTGGTGGGTTTTCTTTACTACTTCTGCATGCTCCTTCATCTTATAAGCAAACTGTCGCATATTGTCTTTGCTTTCCCAGATGCTGAAAGTAGCCTGCTTAATCCAGGGTACTTCTCCAATGCCTACTGAAGTGATAAACCCATCTGCACTTGCCATTTGTTGTGCAATAGCATCTACATGAGACCAAAAACGACCCAGTTGAGAGGGTCTTATCGTTGCTCTTGTTAGTATACCAATGGGGCCCTCATAGTTGGATTGTTTGGGCAAATTCCCAAATACGGCTTTACCGTCCCAAGTGCCATGACCTTCAATGGGTGCTAATTGAAGTTCCCATAGTTCAACGCCAAAAAACTTCCACCAGGATGCTATAAATGATGGTCTATAACCAGCATCTTCAGGAGAGCCAATCGTTAATAAAGCCCATTGTCTCCAATCGGGCGTTTTATCGAAAGTGCCATTTCTGCCACATCCCATTAGTTTATAGAATGTAATCTTACTGTTTAACCAAAGTGGGAGTCTAAATAAGGCCATTGATAAAAAACCTGCCCAACCCATAAAACTCGGGTACCTAACTATACTTAAAGTAGCAATCATAAATTAAATTAAACTAAATTTCGGCAATGAAATGGGTGATTCAACATATCAAACAATTGGTTAACACCAGAACCAATTCAATAGTTGTGAGAGGCTCAGCACTTTCACAACTTCCAATCATTGATAATGCCTTTTTAGTTATTGAAAATGGGATTATTCAAGCGTATGGTTCAATGCATGAATTAACTACGGAACATACAAGTGGGGCTGAATGGATTGATGCCGCCGGCGCTTCGGTACTTCCTTGTTGGTGCGATAGTCATACCCATTTGGTATTTGCAGCCAGCAGAGAAGAAGAGTTTGTAGACAAAATCAATGGATTAACTTATGCTGAAATAGCAGCGAAAGGAGGGGGGATACTGAATTCTGCTCAAAAGATTGCCCATGCTTCTGAAGACGAATTGTATCAACAAGCAATGGATAGATTGCATAGCTTAATAAAACTTGGGACAGGTGCGATTGAAATAAAAAGTGGCTATGGACTTAATCCAGCCAATGAGTTAAAAATGCTGCGAGTAATTAAGCGAATAAAAGAAACAGCCCCCATTCCAGTAAAAGCCAGTTTTTTAGGGGCACATACCTATCCTTTGGAGTTCAAAGAAAATCATAAAGGGTTTATTGATCAAATTATACAAGAGATGTTGCCTGTTATTGCCAAAGAGCAATTGGCTGATTATATTGATGTTTTTTGTGAGGAGGGATTTTTTAGTGTGTCAGAAGCCCAAATGATTTGTGAAGCTGGAATAAAGTATGGCTTAAAACCTAAGATACATGCCAATCAATTACATGCATCGGGTGGGGTAGAGTTAGGTGTTCAATTGGGTGCAGTTTCTGTAGATCATTTAGAAACCATGAATGATGCTGCAATCCACGCGTTGAGTGCATCAACAACCATTGGAACGATGTTGCCCACTGCTGCTTTTTTTCTGAGAATGCCTTATCAACCTGCTAGAGCACTAATCAATGCCAATGCAGCATTGGCACTTGCCTCAGATTATAATCCAGGTTCTAGCCCTAGTGGGAATATGAATTTTGTAGTTGCTTTAAGTTGTATTCAAATGAAAATGTTGCCAGAAGAAGCCATTAATGCAGCAACCATTAATGGGGCTTTTGCTATGGAACTAGCGGATGAAGTGGGGAGCATAACTATTGGAAAGCGTGCCAATCTAATATTTACCCAGCCCATTCCCTCCTTGGCTTATTTGCCCTATTCATTTGGAACCAATTTGATTGATAAGGTTATGATTAATGGTCGGTTTATTTAATTATATTTAAGTAACTGAATTGTCCATTTAAATAAGTTTGCCATGCACCATTTTAAATTTTATAATAAACAGGATATACTCTCAATAACTAAAATTCGCAGATTTGAAACCAAGTTAGGAGAGCGGGTGCAGGTAATTGCTAATCCTTCCAATATTGAAGCTAGCTTACAATCAAGTGCAGCCAATTATATTATTCTGGGAATTCCCGAAGACATTGGCGTAAAAGCAAATGGAGGAATTGGAGGAACGGATAGTGCTTGGTTGGCTTTTTTGAAAGCCTTTTTAAATATTCAAAGCAATGATTTTCTAGAGGGTGGTAATATGATGGTATTGGGGCATTTTGATTTTGCCTCCATTGCAGAACTCATTGATCGAAATGCTTTCAATGAAGAGGAAAAAATGGCTGCGTATAGACATGCAGTTAATACTATTGATGATTCGGTGGAACAATTGATACACTTGATAACACAAAACAAAAAAATACCAATTGTTATAGGAGGTGGGCATAACAATGCATATCCATGTATCAAAGGGGCGGCAAAGGGTTTTTATAAAGCAGGAGTAATACCCATTGCTCAAATTAATGCCATTAACTTAGATGCACATGCCGATTTTAGACCCATGGAAGGAAGACATAGTGGGAATGGTTTCTCCTATGCAGAAGAAGATGGTTATTTAGAGAAATATTGTGTAATTGGTCTACATGAAAACTATATTCCTCAAAATGTTTGGATGGATATGGTGAATAATCCATTCATTGATTGCATAACTTATGAAGACATATTTGTACATGAAAAAAGAACATTTATTCAAGCCGTAGCGCATGCTACATCATTCACAGATGATACTTTATGTGGTATTGAATTAGATATGGATTCAATTGCAGATGCATTATCTAGTGCCCAATCTAAAGTTGGTATTTCACCCATACAAGCAAGACAATTCATGCAGTATGCAGCAGCAGATACCAAAGCAGCATACTTACATATATCAGAAGGGGCAGTACAATTGTCGAATGGAGACAAAGATCCTGGCACTGGCAAATTAATCAGCTATTTAGTCAGCGATTTTGTGAAAGCACACATGATATATTAACTTTTATTTTACAGTTTAATTTTTTTACTGTCCTAAGTCGTCGTACATTTGCGGCGGCAATGAGCAATTATTAAAGAGTATTTCTCTGGTAGACAAATAGAAGGCCATTCTATTCTAACGATAACAATAAATTTCCTACCCTGCTCATCAAAATTTGTAAAAAATAAAATAGTAATACAATGAAAGGTGAAGTTATGCCTTCTATCGTACAGAT
>CALRUG020000175.1:0-5954 GCA_943371295.1 Synechococcus sp. UW140
GGTTCTATTGATTTTGATGTTCTTTATGGGAGTAACCAATGCCTTTTTTGTGGCATTAAGTGTACCACTTTCTGTATTCGTTTCATTTATGTTTTTACCCTTGGGTGAAATGATAGCAGGTGGCGCAATTACCCTCAACTTTATTGTACTTTTTGCATTACTATTTGGATTAGGAATTATCGTAGACGATGCCATTGTGGTTATTGAAAATACCCATAGGATATACAATAATGGTAAAGTAAAAATCATACGCTCTGCCAAAGAAGCGGCGGGGGAAGTATTCATTCCGGTATTAGCAGGAACAGCCACCACACTGGCTCCTTTCTTCCCACTATTATTATGGAAGGGGATTATTGGAAAGTTTATGATTTACTTACCCATCATGCTCATCTTAACGTTAGCAGCATCGTTGGTAGTAGCATTTTTTATCAACCCCGTATTTGCGGTTAGCTTCATGAAGCCCGAAGGACGTGAGTATGAATCTCCTAAAAATGCCATTTTCAAAAAATGGTGGTTCTGGGGTTCAGTCATTCTTGGTGTTTTATTTAATGTAGCAGGATGGCATGGGTTTGGTAATTTCTTAATCTTTATGATGGGTTTAATTGTTTTGGAAAGATATGTTCTTAGAAATATTATTCATTTTTTCCAAGAAAGAGCTTTACCAGGTTTAATGAATCGCTATGAATCATTGCTTAAATACATTTTGGTAAGAAAAAGACCTGTGTATTTATTGATTGGACTATTCGTTTTATTCCCAATCTCTCTAATCTTATTAATCTTAAGAGATAATCCAAAACCTTTCTTCCCGAGTGGTGATCCAAAATTTGTGTATGTGTATTTAAAAATGCCGATTGGTACTAAATCACAAACCACCGATTCTGTATTGAGAATATTGGAAGGAAGGGTGTATAAAATATTGGGGACTGACCAGCCCGGTAAAGAAGGAAGTATTGTGGAGAGCGTTATTTCAAACGTTGCTGTAGGAGCCAATAATCCTAGAGACAACAATAGAAGTACACAAACACATTTAGGTAGAATACAGGTTTCATTTGTTGAATTTGAAAAAAGGCATGGTAAAAGCTCTGCCATAATTCAAGAAGAAATTAGAAAACAAATGAAAGGAATTCCTGGTGGTTCAATTGAAGTAAGACAAGAAGATGCAGGTCCTCCAACAGAACCACCGGTAAATATTGAAGTATCTGGAGACAATTTTGATGCATTAGCTAAAACAGCTATTCAGTTACAAAATCACTTAGATACCAACAGAATTGCAGGAATGCAAAACTTAGAAATGGATGTTGACTTAAATAACCCTGAAATAACAGTGAATATTGATAGACAACGTGCATTGTCTGAAGGCGTAAGTACTGCGCAAATTGGAATGGAATTAAGAACCGCAGTATTTGGTAAAGAAGTGAGTAAGTTAAAAGACGACGAAGATGAATACAAAATTCAATTGCGCTTGAATGCCAAGTCTAGAAATGATATCAATGAATTAATGAATATGCGTATTGTTTTCAGAGATTTTACTTCAGGAGCAATTAAGCAAATTCCATTAAACAGTGTGGCTACATTAGAATATACGAATACCGCAGGAGGAGTAAAAAGAAAGAACTTAAAAAGAACCATTCAAATTCAATCAGCAGTTACTGATCCTTCATTGACACCCGAAATCAATAAAGCTTTAGCTAAGAAGATTGAAGAGTTCAAATCCAAAACACCTATACCTGCTGATATTACCATCAAGCAAACAGGAGAAGGTGAGCAACAAGCAGAAACCAGTTCTTTCTTAGGAACTGCATTGCTAAGTGCCTTATTGATCATCTTCTTAATATTGGTTTTACAGTTCAATAGTTTAAGTAAACCGTTCATTGTATTAACCGAAATATTCTTCTCTATTATTGGTGTATTCTTAGGGTATGCATTAACCGGAAAGAGCATGGCAACTATCATGGTAGGTGTTGGTATCATTGGATTAGCAGGTATTGTAATCAAGAATGGTATTCTGTTGATAGAATTTACCGATGAGCTAAGAGGACGTGGATACAAAACCAGAGAAGCTGCTATTGAAGCGGGGAAAATCAGGATCATCCCTGTATTGTTAACTGCATTAGCTACCATAATGGGTATGTTACCATTGGCGGTTGGATTTAATATTGATTTCGTATCAATGTTCACGCATTTAGATCCTAAGATTTTTATAGGAGGAGACTCAGTAGTATTCTGGGGACCATTGGCTTGGACCATTATTTATGGTTTAATCTTCTCGTTCTTCTTAACCTTGATTATGGTTCCAAGTATGTACTTGATTTCAGAAAGATTAAGAAGACCAATGGAACGTTTTTATGGAACAAAATATGTAGCATTATTTGGATTTACCGGACCACTCTTCTTTATTTTTGTAGGAATAATGTTTGGTGTAAGAAAATTACAAGGAAAGAAGGTTTGGATGGGCGAACAAAAAACTATTTTAGTAAAAAATTAGATATATGCGTAACCACGAAATAGACTACCGCATTTTTGGTGAAGAAATGCAATATGTAGAAGTAGAATTAGACTACAATGAAACAGCTATTGCCGAGCCAGGAGCATTCATGATGATGGATGATGGAGTGATCATGGAAACCATGTTTGGAGATGGCTCCAGACAAAATGATAGCATTTTTGGAAAACTATTGAATGCTGGAAAAAGAATGCTAACAGGCGAAAACTTATTCATGACTGCATTTACGAATGTAAACCAAGGTAAACGCAGAGTAAGTTTTGCTTCTCCCTATCCAGGAAAAATCATTCCACTCGATTTGTCGGTGTACAATAACAGAATTATTTGTCAAAAAGATAGTTTTTTATGTGCAGCAAAAGGCGTGAATGTAGGAATTGAATTTCAGCGTAAACTAGGAACTGGCTTATTTGGTGGAGAAGGATTCATCATGCAAAAATTGGAAGGTGATGGCATGAGTTTTTTACACGCAGGTGGCCATGTATTCAAAAGAGATTTACATCCCGGAGAAACATTGAAAATTGATACAGGATGTATTGTAGGTTTTACTTCAAGCGTCAACTATGATATCCAATTTGTAGGGGGGATTAAAAACACTTTGTTTGGAGGCGAAGGACTATTTTTCGCAACCCTTACTGGGCCTGGAACCGTTTGGATTCAAACATTGCCAATTAGTCGCTTAGCTGGTAGAATTCTACAATATGGTGTAGGTCCACGTAAAGAAGAAGGTAGTATTCTAGGTGGATTAGGAAATATATTAGATGGTGATGGCAGATGGTAATTAAGATGCTTCTAAAGCAACAATTCCATTGCGAATAGCATAAAGGATTAAACCGGCCGAATTTTTCGAGCCGGTTTTTTCTTGTAAAGATTTTCGATAAGTTTCTACCGTTCTAAGGCTCATATTCAATTCATTGGCGATTTCTTTACTTGTGTATTCAGCACAAATTAATTGTAGAATATTTTTTTCTTTATCGGAAAAAACCACTCTGTTATTTTTTCGATGAGGATGATACCTGCCTTTGGCAATCAGCTCTCGTAAACGATTGGCTGTTTCCATACAATAAAAATGATTGCCATCACTAACAGCATCAATTGCATCAATTAACTCTTGTCTTTTACAAGTCTTTATTAGATATGCTGCAACTTCAGCAGACATTGCTTCTAAAAGCAATTGATCATTATGAACGGAACTCAAAACAATCAATTTACTGTTTGCTGAACTTTGTTTTAAAAAATGAGTAAACCAAGAAATAGGCAACCCTGGATAGTCCGAATCTAAAAGAATAATATTGGGTTGAAAATTGATGACGGCCTCTTCCATTGATTGATTATGCAATGACTGATCTATCCAATGAATTGATTTTTTACTCTCCAATAATTTTTTTACACCATCAATAAAAATTTCTTGACGATCAAGAATGAAAATTCTGATTGTTGTTTCAGCCTTTTTCATGCTACAACTATTTTTTTAACTGCTCGTGAAGCAGATGGTACTTTTCAAGAAGAGTGAAGTACTTATTTTGCAATGTTTGAATTATTGCATTGGCTTCTTGTAGATTTTTGGGGCTAGCTTCAAGTAAATAATTAGGAATAGATTCTGTGGCTTGTAATTCTCCTAATTCTGTTACATAATCGGATAAATTCACATTTAACACTTTTGCATACTTCATCATCAAATCAATGGGTAATTCGGGATCTTCTGCATGATTATAATAACTTGATCGGCTTACACCAACCCTTTGAGCTAGTTTGGAAACAGCAATTCCATTTGCTTTTACTAATTCTTTCAGCAACTGCCCACGATGCGTTTTTTTCCTATTGTTTTTCAATAGCGTAAAGAAATAAACAATAGTGTTTAATTAATTGGGCATAATGACAGTATAAATGGACACTATTGTCCATTTAAATCAGTTTTTCAACTCCACATTCTCGAAATCAGTAAAAAACTTAAAAAAATAAGCAAAAAACTCCAATTTTGTAATTACTTTGTACATACAATTTACTCCCATGGATATCAATATCATACCGATTGGCAACTAAAAATGAATTCGTTTGAGTAAAACGATTCTTGAAAAATATCAAATTACCGACAGTATAGAAATGATATTAGAAGAAGATCAGATTATTTTAAAACCAAAATCGGTTGCCAGAAAAGGTTGGGAAAAGCAATTCAAGAAAATGCATGATGCTGGGGAGGATGATATGCTTATACCAGATGTATTTGAAGATGAAAATCTTGAAGAATGGAGTTAAATCAATACCAAATAGTGTTGGTTAACCTTGATCCAACTATTGGAAGTGAAATGAAAAAAACAAGACCCTGCGTTATCATTTCGCCCAACGAAATGAATAAATATCTTCAAACAATTGTTGTTGCTCCAATGACTAGCACGTCAAAACCATATCCAACAAGGGTTGAAATAAAACATCAAAAGAAAAAGGGTTGGATTGTGCTCGATCAAATCAGAACAATCGATAGAAATAGAATAATCAAAGTAGCAGGTATTTTACTAAGTAAAGAAATTGATCAAGTGAAGTCTGTAATTAAAGAAATATTTGTAGACTAATTTAGCTTCAGCTTACAACCGTTTCAACCCTTCTACTGCTTTTTCTAAAGTGCTTTCTTTTTTAGCAAAACAGAAACGCAACACTTTATTGTCTTGCCCATTATGATAGAATGCAGAGACCGGAATGGTTGCTACCCCAAACTCTTTGGTAAGTGTGGTAGCTAATTCTTTATCGGATACCTGGCTAAAATGTGCATAGCTATAGCATTCAAAATAACTTCCATGAGAAGGAATACAAGTAAATGGCGTTTCACGCATTAATATTCTGAAGTAGTCTCTTTTAGCTTGTATTTGTAATCCTAATTGTAAATAGGCTTCTGCATTTTGTAAATACTCGGTCAATGCAAATTGCTGTGGTGTATTACAAGAAAAACAATTGAATTGATGCACTTTTCTAAACTCTTTCATCAAGTGTGCAGGTGACATACAATAACCCAACTTCCAACCTGTGCAGTGATAGGTCTTTCCAAAAGAGAAACAAACAAAACTCCGTTCGAATAGTGAAGGGTACTTCAATATACTTTGGTGTTCAATCCCATCAAAAATTAAATGCTCATATACTTCATCACTTAAAATTATTATATCTGTTCCTTCTACAATATTCGCAAGCATTTGCATATCGTTCGCAGACAAGACTGCACCCGTTGGATTATGAGGAGAATTAATCATAATCATTCTAGTTCTTGCAGTAATCTTTGCTTTTACTTCATCCCATGGAATAGCATAATTAGGATACTGCAACTGAATGGGAACAGCTATGGCTTTATTCAATTCAATGGTAGGAATATAGCAATCATATGCAGGTTCAAATAAGATGACTTCATCACCGGGCTGTAATATAGTAGTGAGTGCGGTGTAGATAGCATATGTGCCGCCTGGCGTTA
>CALRUG020000176.1:0-5864 GCA_943371295.1 Synechococcus sp. UW140
TAATATAGATTCTGTGATGACCGATTTTTTGAATGGGTATTATGGAGCAGCAGGAATGTACATTCAACAATACATTTCTCAGTTAACTAATGAAATTCAAAAAACAGGCGAGTGGTTGGACATTTATGGACATCCAGTAGCACACGCTAAAACTTTTTTATCTGTTGATAATATAGCTCGATACAACCAATATTTTGATGCTGCTGAAAAGGCTGTAAGAAGCAATACTGTATTATTAAATCGGGTTAAACTATGTAGATTACCTCTGCAGTATGCAATGATGGAAATTGGAAAAAATGATATGTTTGGCAAAAGGGGCTTTTATAATGAAAATAATAATCGGTTTATTTTAAAACCCGCTATGAAACAAGTAGTGGAGAATTTTTACAAGGTTTGTAAGCAGAATGAAGTTAAAAATGTGAATGAAGCTGGACTTACACCTTTAGCTTATTATGAAACCACAAAACGGTTTATTGATGTTCAAGTGGAAGGTAATTTTGCTTTCAGAAATAAAGCAAGTGCTTATCCAATGCCATCCATCAAGTACAGCAATGCAGATTTATCTATTTTAACCAATGGCGTGCAAGGCGCCAATGATTTTAAAGCACATTGGCTAGGATGGGAAGCGCAGGATTTTGAAATCGTTTTAGATCTTCAAAAATCAAAGCAATATCAATCCATTCAAATCTCAACACTTTATGATCCTAAAAGTTGGATAATGCATCCTAAAGCAGTTTCTTGTTTAGTATCAGAAGATGGGGTGTCATATAGAATGATTGAAACAAAGACTATAGAGGGTGAACAACGTAAAGAAAATGTTACCAAAGATTTTAAATTTGAAAAAAATATTGGCAAGTTTCGCTTTGTCAAGTTTGAAGTAACAGGGACAAAGAAATTGTTTAATTGGCATCCATCTGCAGGGGGCGGCTCATGGGTGTTTGTGGATGAAATCATTGTTAGGTAGGGTTTATTTCCACAATTCAGAAGTATCAGAAGGTTTTATATTTTTCTTCCCATTCTGTTGTGCGCTATTTAACATAAAATTAAGTTATAAGACTCAACCCATTTCCTTTTGTTTTTGCGGGAGGCAGACGGTTGAATAAATCGGCTGCCTCCCGCAAAAACGTACTAAAAGGGGTATGGGTTGTTATTATAACTCCATATTATGTTACTTACAATGGTTCGTGGATGCGGGTTTGTAAATTGATTTATTATACAAAACCGCATCAGATGGCAAACACGTTAAAGAAAAAAAAGAAGCAAAGCGATGGAAACGAGCAACCTAAAACTTTAATAAACAAGATGCCTGAAAGAAAGCATATTGAATACACTAAAGAACAAATTTGGGTGGCTGTTAAAAGAATTATAGCTACTTATTAGAGTGAAATGCTACATCTAATAAACTCTGCATTTTTTGTTGCAAGTCATAAACTTCGCAATGTGCTACTACTATAAATAAACCCGCTGCCGTTTCTCTTAATTCAACCTCTCCTTTATATTTAATTACATCTTCTTTTATTGATTCTAACGCCTTATTTACAGCTAAATTAAAATCTTCTTCTTTTTGTTTGTCAGGAGTAGGCTTGTACAGCTCGTGGTTAAGAAATGTCTTTATCATATTTTTTATTTAAACATACTAAAATAAAACAGAAGCATAGCCTTTTTTCTTTAACGTGTTTGTGCGGTATTTAACATAATATTAATTATAAGAATAAATATATTATTGGAATTAACTGGTTGTCAATGGATTAGATTGCAGATAGTTCTTTAGATGGATTATTTACGCTTCAATTGTTGGGATAAGATTAAAACAATGCATACATTTAAAACTCTAACCTTTAAAGCAAACATTCATGTTCTCTAGAAGAAAATTTTTACAAGTTGGAAGCCTTGGTATTGGCAGTTTTTCATTAGCAGGTTTTGCTCCAAAATTTGCTGGGAAAAAGCCCATTGTTTTATCAACCTGGGATGCTGGTATCAGAGCCAATAAAGCCGCCTGGGATGTCTTAAAAAAGAATGGTCGTGCATTGGATGCGGTTGAGCAAGGTGTAATGGTTACAGAGAACGAACAAAACTGCTGTGTGGGTTTAGGCGCGAATCCTGACAGAGACGGATACGTTACGTTGGATGCATCCATCATGGATGAATTTGCGAATTGTGGCAGTGTAGCTTGTTTAGAAAGAATTAAACATCCGATTTCTGTGGCTCGTAAAGTAATGGAAAATACCCCTCATGTAATGTTGGTGGGTCAAGGTGCGCAGCAATTTGCCCTTTCTCAGGGCTTTACTTTAGAAAAAGAAGGCTTATCTGAGGGTGCGGAACGTGAATACAAAAAATGGTTACAGAAAAGCGAATACAAGCCAGGGATTAATAGAGAAAACAAGGAAAATCAAATTGCATCAGCTCCTGCCCGATTATCTGATGGTTCTTGGAACCATGATACCATTGGTATGATTGCATTGGATGCCAACGGTAATTTAAGTGGCAGTTGTACCACCAGCGGCATGGGTTTTAAAATGCGTGGACGTGTGGGTGATTCTCCCATTATTGGTGCTGGTCTATTTGTAGATAATGAAGTGGGTGCCGTTGTAGCAACAGGTCAAGGTGAAGACATTATACGTATGGGTGGCGCACATACCGTGATGGAATTCATTCGCCAAGGTTTGTCTCCTGAAATGGCTTGTAAAAAAGCAATTGAAAGATTGCTGAAAATTAAAGGCAGCAAGGCGAAGGAAATTCAAGCATGTATGATTGCCATTAATAAAGATGGTGCGTACGGAGGTTATGCTTTACAGAAAGGATTTAATTATGCCGTTTGTTATGCAGACGATAAAAATATTTTAGTTGATAGTAAATTTTTGATTTAAGCTATGCTTTTAGAAATATGTGTGTTTAATACTGCTACTGCAGTTGCTGCTGAACAAGCTGGTGCTGACAGAATTGAATTGTGTGAGAATTATGCCAATGGTGGAACTACTCCTTCTTATGGTTATTTAAAAACAGTAAGAGAAAAAATTAATATTCCTGTATTCCCAATGATTCGACCTCGTGGTGGGGATTACTTTCATACGCATGATGAAATAGAAATTATTTTAAAAGATATTTTGCTTTGTAAGGAACTTGGATTTGATGGGGTCGTTTTTGGTTTATTGAATCAAGATGGTAGCATTGATCAAGTTAATACTGCAAGATTGGTGGAAGCTGCTTATCCATTAGATGTCACTTTTCATAGAGCATTTGACCGTTGTAAAGATCCACTTGATTCACTTGAAACCCTTATCCAATGCGGATGTACAAGAGTTTTGACTAGTGGACAATATCCAAAAGTAACGGATGGTTTACCATTAGTAAAAACTTTGGTTGAACAAGCCAATGATCGAATTATCATTATGCCTGGAAGTGGATTAAACAGCAGCAATGTGAAAGAGATTATTGATACTGCAGGTGTTACTGAAGTACATACTTCTGCAAGAATCCGCATACCTAGTACTACCGCATTTCGTAATCCATTAATGCCAGAAGATTTCGATATTGATTTTGTTGATGCTGATGAAATTAAAAAAATAAAGTCCATCATTAACCAATGATGAACTTTATACAATTGGAGTAAAACAGTATTAATAAAGCATGCGAACTTTAATCGTAGACTTTACCGACTTTAATAGCTCTATAGCTGTTTTTGATAATTTCTTTTCTATATCAAGCACCACATAGCCTATATCCTCATTGGTTTTGAGGTATTGTCCAACAATATTTATTTTGTTTTTAGACAAAGCGGTATTGATGGCACTTAATACGCCAGGCACATTGTGGTGCACGTGTAAAATTCGGTGTGTTCCTTCAATCGGTGGCAATCCAATTGCGGGCACGGTATGTGAACCATTGGTGATGCCTCGCTCTAAATATTGAAATAATTTGATGCTCACATCTTCCCCAATATTTTGTTGTGCTTCTTCTGTAGAACCACCAATATGTGGAGTCAATAATACATTCTTTAATCCTTGCATGGGGCTTTCAAAATGGTCACCATTTTTTTCTGGTTCCCAAGGAAATACATCAATAGCTGCTCCACTGATATGCTTTTCTTCTAATGCAGTAGCCAATGCTTTTAAGTCTACTACTTCTCCCCTTGCATAGTTGATTAATATTGCACCAGGCTTCATTTGCTTGATGGCATTTTTATTAATCAACAATTTGGTTTGTGGTGTTTCTGGCACATGCAAGGAAACAATATCTGCATGGTTCAATACTTCTTTCATATTTTTTGCAGCCGTTGCATTACCCAATGGCAATTTGGTCTCGGTATCGTAAAACAATACTTTCATTCCCAAAGCCTCTGCTAATACACTTACTTGCGAACCAATATTTCCGTAGCCAATCAACCCCAACGTTTTTCCCCTTAATTCATAACTGCCTTTGGCTTCCTTCATCCAGATTCCTTGATGCGCTGCCGCATTTTTATCTGGGATGCGCCTAATCAACATAACGCTTGCACCAATCACCAATTCAGCAACACTGCGGGTATTGCTATAGGGCGCGTTAAAAACCGCAATCCCTTTTTGGGTGGCAGCTTTTAGATCCACTTGATTTACTCCTATACAAAAACATCCAATGGCTTGTAATTTAGTTGCTGCATCCAATACTTTTTTGGTAATCAATGTTTTTGATCGAATGCCAATAAGGTGAACGTCTTTAATTTCTTTAATTAATTCTTCTTCACTTAATGCGCCATTTAATTTTCGAATATTCGTATAACCGTTTTGCTTAAACTGTTGAACGGCTTTTTCACTAATATTCTCTAAAAAAAGAATATTAATGCGCTCTTTTGGATAGCTCGTGCTTGCTTGCTTGCTCATAAATGCAAAATAATGTTATCTATTCTTATACCATGCGCATAGTTTTCCACGTTGGTAGTATAAGAAGCCATCCTGGCTATCTTTGTACTTATTCTAACCCTATTGATTAAATGTTGAGATTGATGATAGTTCCTGTAATCAGTTATTTAATGATGGCATGTAGTGGTTCCCCCGCCCCTACCACTGATACAATAAATGAAGGGAAGCCATTGGTATATGCCAGTTTAAAATCGAGTGAAAAAGAGATTTATGTTAATGCTATCAAGCCCATTTACGAAAAACAGTTGCTGAAAACGGGCTTTAATGGTGCCATTTTGATAGCAAAAAATGGAGAAGTTGTTTTTGAAGACTACCAGGGTATGATTAATTTTTCTACCAAAGAACCAATTACCCCCTCTTCTACTTTTCACGTTGCTTCTGTTAGTAAAACCTTTACGGCAATGACCATTTTAAGGTTGATGGAGCAAGGCCGTCTTGCATTAACAGACCCTGTAGAGCAATACCTTCCCTCTTTTCCTTACTCAGGCGTTACGCTGGAATTGTTATTGTCTCATCGCTCTGGCCTACCCAAATACGACCAGTTGATGGCTGGTACCAGATCTTATGTTACCAGAAGAAAAAACCGAAGGGGCAAATGGGTAAAACAAACGGTTTACGTGAAAGACCCTGTAAGTGTCACTGGATTAAGTACCAATTATGATGTGTTGCGCTTTTTGGCTGGAGTTCGCCCTGCGCCTGAGTCTCAGCCCAATAGAAGATACAGTTACAACAATACCAACTTTGCATTATTGGCCTTGGTAATCGAGAAAATTACTGGTCAAACCTATCCGCAATACATGAAAGACAGCGTTTTCACTCCCCTTGGGATGAAAGACACTTATGTATTTAGCATGAAGGATACGGCTAATTATATTCCTTCTTATACCCCAGGTAAAAAAGCCTATCCATTGGAAAAATTGGATTGTATTTATGGGGATAAAAACGTTTACAGTACTGTACGAGATTTAT
>CALRUG020000177.1:0-5807 GCA_943371295.1 Synechococcus sp. UW140
TCGGTGGTTGTTAAAATTAACGACAAGATGCATCCTAGAATGAAGAAGAAGGGTAGGGTTATCGATTTAACAAGGGCTGCAGCTCAAAAATTACAATTTTTGAATAAGGGACTCGCTAAAGTGAAGCTGGAAGTAATTGAATCGCCAAGTGTAAAAAATAATTAAAAGATAAAGTTATCATAATTTTAGAAAACCAATTTCTACTTGTATTTTTGGCATAAATTAACAAAAACCTGTTTATGAAGAAATTTCTGTTTTCTTTGATAGTTGTTGGTTTGGCAACGGCTTCTTTTGCACAAACGCCTACCAGTTATAAGAAAAGAGCCAGCTTAGGACTTTCCTTTTTCTTAAATGATATGTATACTGCAGAAAAAGTTGGCAAGACCTCTCTTTCTCGTGTTCTTCAAAATGGTGGATTTACCCCAATGAAGGAAATGACCCCTGGGTTGAGTTTACAATATTTCGAAGGTATTTCTGAGCACTTAGATTTTATGGCAACTGTTGGAGGTACTTTTACTAAGTACCCATTTTATTTTAAATCTGGTATTGCTCCAACAACAAGTGATCTTTTTTTACTTGAAACAGATGCAAATCTGAATGTGAAATTGTTAACGGACAAGTATTTCTTAGTTCCTTATATGTCATTTGGCGTTGGAGCTTCAATGTATAATGGTACTTATTTTGCTGCTCAAGGTAATCTTGGTTTGGGATTACAGTTGAATTTGGGTAGCGAAACATTCATCAATACGCAAATGTTGTATCGCGCAGCTATCTCTGGATTGGCTATCAACCATACTGCATATACTATTGGTATTGCATCTCCCTTAAAGGATAAGCCTGCACCTGTGGTATTGGCAACACCTCCGCCACCTCCTGTTGCTGCTCCAGTAGCTCCAGTTGATACGGATAAAGATGGTATTAATGATAAAGAAGACAAGTGTCCTACTGTAGCGGGTACTGCTAAGTACAATGGTTGTCCAGTACCAGATACTGATAAAGATGGTATCAACGATGAGAATGATAAATGTCCTACTGTAGCAGGAACAGCTAAATACAATGGTTGTCCAGTTCCAGATGCTGATAAAGATGGTGTGAATGACGAAGCAGATAAGTGTCCTTCAGTTCCAGGCTTAGCTCGTTACCAAGGTTGTCCTATTCCTGATACTGATGGAGATGGAGTAAATGATGAAGAAGACAAGTGTCCTTCAATCAAAGGAGCTCGTGAGAACAATGGTTGTCCTGAATTAAAAGCAACTTACAATTTCGATAATAAGAAAGTACAATTCGTTTCTGGTTCTGCTGTATTAACCAAAGTATCTAAAGTGGAATTAAACAAAGTGGTGAAAGCGTTGAAGGAAAATCCAACATTGAAACTATTTGTTGAAGGTCATACAGATGCTTCTGGTAACGACAAGATTAACCAACCATTGTCTTTGAAGAGAGCAAATGCGGTTAAAGACTATTTAGTAGCACAGAAAGTTGATGCTTCTAGACTAACTGCAGAAGGATTTGGAAGCAGCCAACCTATTTCAGATAATAAAACTGCAAAAGGTAAAGCACTAAATAGAAGAGTAGACTTTAAAGTTCAAGAGTAATTACAATTGAATGCTGATATTAAAAAAGCCCCGATCATTCGGGGCTTTTTTAATGCTATAAATTGTTTCGTCTTGAAAGAAGTTGACACAAATATTAATGAATACGATCTCCTCTGATTTCGAGGTGTTTCATGATTTCAATTTCATGGGCAAGCCATTCTTTCCATCTTGCTCTTACTTTTGTTTTTGGAATATATAATTCAGCAAGGGTAATAAATAATGTATAGTGACCTGCTTCACTTTCCATGAATTTTCTATAGAATTTTTTAAGATACGCATCTTCTAAGCCTTCACTTAAACGCTTAAATCGTTCACAACTTCTTGCTTCTATTAATGCCATAGTGAGCAATTGGTCTAACAGCCGATCTTCAATATGCCCACCCTTATGTTGAAATACCAATAATTGATTTACGTATTCATCTTTTCTTTGTTTACCCAAAGAAAGACCTCTTTTATTCAACTCTGCCAATACAGCCCTAAAATGGCCCCATTCTTCTGTTACAATGGGTGATAAAGCTTCAACCAATTCCTTTCTATCAGAATAACGTTGTATATAGGAGATACAAGTGAGCGCAGCTTTCTGCTCACAGTATGCATGATCCGTTAAAATAGCTTCTATTGAAATACTTGCTAGGTTTACCCATCTTGGATCAGTAGGTAATTGTAAGCCAAGAATATTCTTGGTATGAGTTGATAACTTATCGGTCATATGGAATTAGATCATTTTTCAAAATACGCAAGGCTTCCACCCACCCAGTCTTTGTCTTGGTTGTATCTCACCCCAATCATTTTACCCTTGCTAAGACGAGCTAAGTTGTTGGTGGCGATAGGTCTTGGATCACCCTCTTTCCAAAAGTAAAAAATTCTAAGCTCTGCTTTGGCAGGTTCATTGGGTGTGTTAATTACAGCTGCGTATTTCACTTTTTTTTGTAAAATCCAATTTTCAGGATCTTTTACTGACTCAATATCTTTTGGTGTTACATCAATTACTACCCCCTGACCAGCAAATGAAAACAAAGGCTTTAGCACATAGTTTTCTAAGTCTTGTGGAATTTGTTTTAGCTCATTTAAAAACCAAGTGGTGGGAACATAAGGATGTTGAATAAATGGTAAAGTATATTTACTGATTCGATAAAACCAATTAGGGTGGGGGATCCATTCAACATTTAACGCTTCAAAAAGTAATTTCCCTTTTTCTTGAATGTCTTTGTTTTGTTGTTGAAGATCATCAAAAATAATTCGGTTATAAATGCGCTTAATTTGAATTTTTTGATTGTCTTTGACATAAAAAAGGTTATTCCCTTCTTTAATTAATTCGGTTAAACAAACAACCGAAATACCTGTATACTCGGCAGTAAAATAAAAATCAATTCTTGTTTTTTGTTGATGGGGGAAAAGCTCTAATAAAATCACTTCTTCAGGAGCGTATTGACCAACAATGATTTCTTTAAGTAATGCGGTATATGATTCTTCGGTATACCCATTTAAATAACAACTATAATCTGCAGGTATATGATAATGCTTTCTACAAATAAGGTCTTGCCATATTTGATAAGCAAATAAGGTTGGGAACCCTTGCATTTCAATTAATTGGGGCTCCAATTCGCCCTGGTCATTTTCGCATATGCCAAAATCAAATGCAATAAAATGAGTATGCTTATTTTGATTCGGAACATTTACGTTAGCAGGAATGGCATGATTGGTTAATTCAATAAAATCGGGTTGTACAATTACGTCAACAATAGATTCACAAGCCGAAAGTATTTTATCTTTGAAAATTTTATCAATAAATAGGGGAGTTTCAGCAACCCTGAATTCGATAGCACCTTTAAATTTTTCATTTAATTCAGCCAAGTATTGTTCATACCCAGATTCAGTAAAAGATTCATTGAATTGTTTTCTGATTGCAAGAACCATAAAATATTTATTTAGGACTAAAGTGTAACCAATTCTCTAGTGGCTTCATTCAGAAAGTTAGGAAGAATATGATTGTAGGTCCACATGATTTTTCCTGGATCCATCAATTGTTCTACCATGCTTTCCCACTTAGCCTGTCCATGTGCTTCAATTACTACATTTTTTTTATCTTCCCTTTGTAAATACATGGCCATTCCAATTGCATCCGCTTCTGGATGGAATTGGGTACCCATAAAATAATCATTAAAGCGTACAGCCATAATTGCTCTTTCAAATGGAACATGTGGCCTGTTCTTTTCAATAGCTAAAATTGCTCCACCTAATGCGCCAATTTTATCATGATTGGGTTCAATGACTTGATAATCTCTACTGTCTACACAATAAAAAGGATCATTTAATCCATTGAAAATTCTTTCATGATGTCCATCTTCCATCATATGAACTGGAAAAACGCCAAAAGAAGTAGATTTTCGTTTACACACATTACCAATTTCATAATGTCTGCAGAGCAATTGAAAACTATGACAAATAAAAAATGCATGTTTCTTTGGGAAACAATCTGCACTATTATTCCATTTCTCCAATTGAGACAACCAATTAAAATACTTGGCTTCCCATTCTGTATTTACGGAGTCTAAAGGGGAGCCAGGTCCTCCACTTGAAATATATAGGTCATAGTCTAATGAGGGTACTGCTAAATGCTGACGTACATTAAACTCATCTAAATGAAATTGAATATTGTTCGCAATACTCCAATTCGCAAGAATTTCTCTTATACAACGCATTCCCTCATTAGCTTGACCTTCATAAAGATCAAGTATGGCTACTTTGTAAGTTGTTTGGTTGGGTATTACCATGCTTATAAATAGCTAAGATTGGTCTTAGGCGTTAGCGTTAATAAGGTTTCATACATCAATTTGATGGTGTCTTCAATGTCTTTTTTGTGCAACATTTCAACCGTAGTATGCATATACCTTAAAGGGATTGAGATTAATACAGAAGGGCAACCATCATTTGCATATGCAAAGCTATCTGTATCTGTTCCAGTGCTTCTGCTAAGGGTTCGCATTTGAACTGGAATCTTATTTTTTTCTGCAACAGTTTCAACAACCGCAAGTAGCTTATTATGTATTGCGGGAGCAAAAGCCAAAGAGGGTCCTTTACCACATTGAATATCACCCTCAATGATTTTACTGATCATGGGTGTACTGGTATCATGGGTTACATCTGTAATGATCGCAATATTGGGTTTAATCCTTCGTGCAATCATTTCGGCTCCTCTTAGTCCAATTTCTTCTTGAACAGCATTAACCACATAAAGTCCGAAAGGCAATTGCTTTTTATTTTCTTTGAGTAATCTAGCAACTTCAGCAATCATAAATCCACCCACCCGATTGTCGAAAGCTCGACCAATAATAAAATCGTAGGCCAATTCATCATAGCCTTCTTCGTAAGTAACTACCGACCCAATACGAATTCCTAATGTTTCTACTTCTTTTTTGCTCCTTGCCCCACAATCCAAACAAAGGTTTTCAATTTTCGGAGATGGTTCCTTTTGCTCAGGATTACTTAAACGGGTATGAATGGCAGGCCATCCAAAAACGGCTTTTACAGGGCCTTTTTTGCCGTGGATGATCACTCGCTTTGCAGGCGCAATTTGGTGATCAACTCCTCCATTTCTTTTTAAATAAATAAGTCCTTGGTCATTTATATAATTCACAAACCAACTAATTTCATCACAATGTGCTTCAATCACCACTTTAAAAGCAGCGGTAGGATTGATAACACCAACTGCTGTTCCATAAGGGTCTGTAAAAATGGTATCTACATAAGGTTTTAAATACTCCATCCATACCTTTTGCCCCCCACTTTCAAATCCTACAGGAGAAGGGGTATTGATATAGGTTTTTAAAAAATTCATAGACTTCTCGGTAACAACCGATTTAGTCTTGCTTGTTTTTGCTTTGGCCATAAGTATAAAGTTTAATTTCCCAACATGCCGACTATGCCACAAATAGCTTTTACCAGCATTAATCCGTCAATGATTGCAAGATAATAGAGAATGCTTTTACGTTGGTGCATAAGGGTGCAAACAGTTATCAACAATAAATAGGGTATACTGTTGAATAGTATTCTGAAAATCGAAAATTCTTGCTGAAATGCAAATATCCAATAAGCCAGCATGCTTAAAAAACTGAGGGGATAAATGACCCAATACATTGTTTTTTTAAGTCCAAATTGAACTACCCAAGTTTTTAATTGCTGGTTGGCATCATTTGCATAATCCTTTATATC
>CALRUG020000178.1:0-5686 GCA_943371295.1 Synechococcus sp. UW140
TCTCTTAATACCAAAACCTGGCTGAACCCCCTTCTCATCATAACTATTCAAAGAAAAACGGTAAGACATGGTTTGTGAAGAACCTGCAACACTGAAATCAATATTATTCAACATGGCATCCTGAAAAAATAAATCTTGGAAATCAGTTGCATTGTTGAATGCAGGATTTAAGCTATCAGTCAAAAACTGAGAAATATCTCTTTGCTGTAAATAAGTGGCTTGTCTTCTAAGTATTTCCATCTTCAACCTACGTTCCTCTGCACCAACAATCACTGGCTTAAATGCAGGTCGAGTGGTTAATCCCACATAAGAAGATAACCTAAATTGAGGTCTTCCGTTTTTAGGCCTAATTGTTTTAACTATAATTACTCCATTAGCAGCTCGTGCTCCATAAATTGCTGCTGCAGAAGCATCTCTTAAAACATCCACAGATTCAATATCATTGGGGTTTAATACAGCCAATGGGTTACTATTACCATATGCTGTTCTTAAATCACTTACATCAAATACAACTCCATCAATTACATACAAAGGTGCAGACACACCTGTTGCAGTTCCACCTCCACTAGAATTGGCTACGCTACTGTTACCGCGGATATTTACAATACCAGCAGCACCTGGTTCAGCAGAAACAGACAATACATTTAATCCGGCTACACGTCCTTGTAACATTTGATCAAATGTTGCATAGGGTGTATTCTCAATGTCTTTTCCTTTAACACTAGAAATAGCTGCAGATGTTGTTCTTCGGGTAGAATTTTGGTACCCCACAATAACTACATCATCAATCCCTTTTGCATCATCCTCTAATGATACTTCCACATTACTTTTACCATTCAATTTTAACTCAAAAGTGGCATACCCTAATGATGAAAATACCAATGTTGAATTAAGGCTTCTAACACTGATGGTAAACGAACCATCTTGGGCTGTTTCAGCTCCTGTTTTACCGCCTTTTTCAATGATTGCTACATCCTGTAAAGCAAGATTGGTTTTCTTACTAGTAACTTTTCCGGTTACTTTAACCTGGGCCTGAACGGCAAGGCAGGAAAATGTTGCAAAGAAGAGAATGACTAAGCATCTCCATTTTTTCAAATGCATGATTTTGCTCATAACATAGTATTGGTTAAACAAACAAATGACTAAATGATATAAGCCTTAGTAAAAATAGTAGACTAGACAAAAAGCGACTTCTTACAACTAATATGTTTAAGAAGAATATTGCAAGCATCGTTACAGCAATAACCGTTTGTCGTTTTCAGCCTCAGTCTTTTTCTCTCTTACTTTCAGCTTAAACCCTTCGTAAAAGTTATAATTGTAGTATTGACAATTATAATTTTACTCCGATAGTAAACTTAAATGTTAATTGCAATCAATTGTTTTCAGATTTTATCTTCTACTTTACAGAAATTAACCGTTTGTTCATTTATTAGGTGGAGAAATCATTTCTCTAGTTGAACAGAAGTAAACTTATCTGCTAATTGAATAGGAATAGATGTTATACCAACTGCATTTATTTGTACTGTCCTATTTAACCTTGTTCCAACTTTTAATTGGTAGGTCCCTTGGGGCAGCCCTTTAACTTGCAGTACAGAGATATGAGGCATATCTGCCCTATTTTCAAGTGCAAATTTGACTAGACCATTTGGGTCGATTATAACCGCTGTGTTTATTTTAAAACCATCCTGCTCTAGACTCAAGTCAATTTTTACATCTTCATCTCGAATAAATATTTTTTGTCTAACACCATCCAGTGGCACAATATGCATTGAACTTCCTTTATTTTCTAAATTCCCGCCCAATGCAGTCCAACCAAAAATTTTATCTTTAAACACAATGGTAGAAGCGGTTCTGAGTGCTCCACCAAAACCCAAGTCTATTTCTCCATCATACATCCAGGGGCCCCTTAGTTGTTGTTTACCAATCCAAGTATTTGCATAAAGCATTGGCTCAAATGCCCATCCTGCTGCCCCATCATTTTCCTTTCCTGCAAACCAATAACCATAATTACTTTCTTTATCTCCTGAATTGATTAAAGCAAATGAGCTTAAATAAGAAGCATAACCCAACTGCAAATAAGTAGAATAATCTTTTGCATAATTAAGTGCATAGTCTACTATGCCCCAACCACCCATTTGTGCCATATAGCTCAATAAGTATCGATCATTAGACCCCCTAAAATCGCTGCCCATATAATAATATGCAGGTTCTAACCAACCTCTTGATGCAATATTTGCCAACAATTGCTTTTCCATGAATGCTGCATGTTTGAGGGAATCAATCACAGGGTGTGAATACCATTTTTTTAGATTTTTATCGTACCATAAATTACTATCTGCGCTAAGCTTATTTTCTGCAGCATATTTTGCAATGGCATAAGTAGTTTCAAATGCAGTGGCGTCTACTGCATACTCTGATCTAAAAGGATAAGGGTCATCGTAAATAAAATATTTCACTTTCTTTTCCCACTCAGCTTTCAAATATTGAATATCTGCATCATAGCCTCCTTCGGCTTTCATGGCTTTCATCAAGTTCATCAGTAACAACTCATTGTAACAGCCCCATTTATAAGTTTCATACCAAGGCAAAATATCATACGGGTATTTAAAGAATGCCTTTGCCGTTTCAACTGCACGTTTGAGGTATCCTTTTTTATCTAAGTAATGTACTTTATTTGGATACCAAGATGCAATTTGATACATATGATAGTACAGCATCATGATATGTGGATAGTCGTAAGATCGCCAAACATGCATTTTATCTTGATTCCGGTCTGCTGTATTTGCTCTTCTTAAATCTGCATTTCGATTGACCAACCAATTGGGCGTTCCATAAATACCATATGGGTAAGGAGATTCCTTGTCTGTTCTTTGTAGTTTCCCCCAAACAAAATTTTTGATATAGTATTCAATAGCATTGATTTCGGTAGTATCGGGATAGATGGCATTTTTTGCAGCAATAAATGGGGCTTTACATAAACCAGGGTCGTCACAAGTCCAAACATAAGTGAGTCTGCCTTCAATACCATCCATATTGTCGGGTCCTCGTAAAACCGCTTCCCTCATATCCCATTGAGAAAATAATCCATTATACCATTTAGTAGAATCTTTGTGTTGTTGTTTAGTTGCAATAAAATTTGCCCGCTTCTTGTATAGTGTATCTAATGATTGGGTTACAAAAAAATCCAGATAGGTTTGCTGCTTGCCTTTACTGTATACTACTAACTGCTGTTCTCCTAACTTTTTAAATTGGGTTTCAAAAATTTGGTATCCTTGTTTTTTCTCTTTTGGAACCAATAAGGTTTTATCGTGGTTAGAAATAATTGAATCAATGGAGTGTTTGGTTCTAATGGCTACTTGTACTTTTAAATTTCTAGGTACCGTCATGCCCGGAATTACACGAACATCAAAACCATTATTTTCATACAATAAGTCTCTTAAATGTTCATGATTTTTTGCCCACCTGAATTGAAATCCACCTTTGAATGTTTCTCCAGGTTTAAGTGTTAAACCTGATACAGGTTGATTCCATTTGCTTTTATTTTTGCCAGCTGTTCTTTCTGCAAAAAGAAATAATTGATAAACACTCTGGTCTTTTCCAAATGAAGCTTGGTTAAAATATTGGGGTACAGATCCATAGCTGGGTGTCATTAATAAAAATGGACCTGATCCCGAAGGCCTTTGCCAATAAACAAATGAACCTGCACCTGCAATAAAACTATGCTTTAATACACGTTGTTCAAATATTTCAACTGGATTTTCCCCGCCTCTGCTATTAAAAAAAAAGGGTATTGACCAATCTTCAATATGAATCAATTCTTTGCCGGTATTTTTAACTTCAAATTTCCAAACCAATGAATCTCCTAATAATTGAAAGGATTGCTTAAGTTTTAAGGGGCCTTCTTGAATATCATTGATGGGTTTGACCTGAGCGAACACGATGGCTGAACCCAATTGTCCAAATGAGTTTTCGCTTTTATCTTTAGCGTATAATGAATCATACTTATTGCCATACTGATATTTAATCAGCATATCTCCAAAGGTTCTACCTTTTCTTATATAATTGGTTTGCAAGGGATCATATGCACACCTAATGGAATTGATACCCAATTTTGTTATTTCAATTGAAAATGCATTGTTGTTGATGGGATGTGCAATGGTGTCTTGTGCCAATGCATTTTGATTGTTCAATTGAATTAATTTAAAATTCGAAAAAATACCATACGCTTGTGCTGGTCCATAAGTAGATTGATATAATCCAATCTGTACCGCTTTCCCGTTTAAATCATTTCGCAATACAGGGCTACCAGGCATATCTTCCCAGTCCATTCCATTTTTGCTGGTTCGAACATATACCATATTCCCATCACGCTGTATCTGTAGGTATTTATTAAAATTCCATGAAGACTGAATATTGTTTTGTTCACGGCGGCCATTTTGAAAATTGGTAAATAAATTACCTACATTCCAAGCAGGAAAAATTCCATTCTGAACCAGTTGCTGCTGTGGTCTTCTACCTGCTGTATTGGTGTCACTTGGCAAGCGCAGCATTAATCCAACTTCATTGTTTCCAGCTACTCTTTTTGCCGCTAACCCACTTACATCTGGCACCATTACTTCTGCAATAAAATCACCCATTACTTCTTTGAATAAAAAAGGTCCATAAGGCATATTGCCATCCCAATTGGTTGCTTTTGATTCTAATTTTAGTTGTTGGTTTTCAGATTGAATCAATAAGGCTGATTCTTTCTCTCCTTTGCCAACAAAGCCAGACCAAATGCTTCCCTTAGTGCCTTCGGTTAAATAATTTTTTACTTCGGTAAAATGATCTGCTTGAATGTTGAACTGCTCAACAGCAGTGCTAATTCTAACTGGCGCAATTAAGTCGGTAACATTACCATAATGGTCCTTAATTTTAAATGAATATGAATAATTCTGATTCGGCTTAACAGAATAATCAATATATGCTGGATTTTCTACCCATTCTCCACTACCTCCACCATTGGATCGAGTAAAATAATAACTCAACTGATTGGGATTGTTGTCGGCAGCCACTTCCATCATGACGATATTGGGCGATACTGCTTTTGGAACTTGCTTAAATTTAATGTCGCCCGTAACAGGAGGATGTAAATTATTTTTCCAAAGTTTTGTTAACGACTCAATTTCATCTTTCCCTAAAACTTTATTGAATACCGCAAGATTACTGATTGCACCAGTAAACCCATCATCTTTTAAAAGCCCGTTAAGTGAAAGAAGGGATGGTTGATTGTTTGGCTTTACAGATATGGTCTCTTTTAATTCGCCATCTACATATATTTCAATGGTTTTACCATTATAAGTATGAACAATATACTGCCATTGACTATATGCCCTATATATACCTGCTGCAATACTGTAGCGAGTATTTTTTCTGATTTTATTGTATAACAAAGTATCTGCAAGTAATGTTTCATTCCCACTAAATTTAACAGCTATTTTTCCTGCAACATCTTTCACCGTGGGGGCTTTACCATCTGCTTTAAAATGTCCACCTGCAATTCCTTCATTTTTCCAATTGTCTAAGGAGCCATACGGTAACTTTGCCGCATCTAAGTAAACCGCAATTGTAGATTGTTCGGGTTCTTGAAAGGAAGCTTTTACTTCTTTTTCTGTAAGGGCATGATCATATACTTTTAATGAAGCGA
>CALRUG020000179.1:0-5672 GCA_943371295.1 Synechococcus sp. UW140
AACAAAAGCGAGACACTTGCAATCTTCCGCCTCGTTATTATTTAAAGTGTTTGAAGAATTTGACCCCAACAATATTTTATTAAGGCAAGCTTATAATGAAGTACTTGAGCAACAAATGGATGAAGTTAGATTAAGAATGGCCTTGCAAAGAATAGCAGACAGCGATATAATATTGCAATTCCCTAAAAAACTCACGCCACTCTCCTTCCCAATTGTAGTAGATGGATTAAATAGAAATAATCTTTCTTCTGAAAAATTGGAAGACCGCATCAAAAAGATGCAACAACAGTTATCTTAGAGCCCAATGAATATTCCTCTTCTGCATATCATTCATGACCAACATTTTTGGCTTTCGCCACAAAGAAGTGTTTATTGGGAAGAAGAAAAAACAATAATCGTTTCTGATACCCATTTTGGCAAAACAGGTCATTTTAGAAAAAGTGGTATTGCAGTACCACAGCAGGTTTACAAAGAAGACTTACAACGATTTTTTAGTTTAGCAACTGAATTAAAACCAAATCGAATATTGGTAGTGGGTGATTTTTTTCACAGTACAGACAACGAAGAGCACAACTTATTTTTGAAATGGAAAAATGATTTCAAATCCTTGCAAATCACTTTAATCAAGGGGAATCACGATATTCTTGGAAGTAGTTGGTATGAAAATGCAGGTATTCAATTATTTGAACAAGCCTATTCAATTGGATCATTTAGCTTTCAACACGACCCTACTGAGCTAGATCAATCTCAAAAAGAAAATTCATTTATTTTCTCCGGACATCTACATCCTGGAATACAAATGAAAGGTATAGGTAAACAATCGCTTCGTTTCCCTTGTTTTTATTTTACGAAAAATCAATGTGTCCTGCCAGCATTTAGCAAGTTTAGTGGATTAGCTATTGTAAAGCCCAAGAAACATGACCAGGTATATGCAATTGCAAATGAAAACATTATTAAAATAGCATGATCAAAATAGCATTTGACCCTATCTATGCGCATCCATTGCCCGAGAACCATCGGTTCCCGATGCTTAAATATCAACTGATACCAGAACAATTGATGTACGAAGGAACGTACAGTACAGAAAATTTTTTTGCACCAAGCATTTGCCCTGAAGAAATAATTTTATTTACACACGAACAAGCATATTTAAATAAACTACTCCATCAACAATTAAGCCCTTCGGAGCAAAGAAAAATTGGTTTTCCTCAATCACCCGCGTTAACACAAAGAGAATTAATCATCACGCAAGGAACTATTGATGCCTGTATATACGCATTAAAAACAGGGGTTGCACTGAATGTTGCTGGAGGAACGCACCATGCTTTTGCAGATAGAGGTGAAGGATTTTGTTTATTGAATGATATGGCCATTGCTGCAAACTATTTGTTGCACAAACAAATCAGTAAAAAAATATTGATCATTGATTTAGATGTACACCAAGGAAATGGAACAGCAAAATTGATGGAAAAGGAAGAAAGGGTTTTCACATTCAGCATGCACGGAGCACATAACTATCCCTTTCACAAAGAAAAATCTGATTTAGATATTGGCCTAAAAGATGGCACAAGTGGGGAAGAATATTTAGCCATATTAAAGGAGACTCTTCCACAACTCATAGAAGAAGTAAAGCCAGATTTTGCATTTTATTTATCTGGTGTAGATATACTCAATACAGACAAATTTGGTAAACTTCAAGTAAGTATAGATGAATGCAAACAAAGGGATAAGATAGTATTTGAGCAATTAAAAAAGAACCAGATACCTGTAACCGTGGCATTAGGAGGTGGTTATTCACCAGACGTAAAAACCATCGTTGAAGCACATTGCAATACTTTTAGATTAGCAGCAGATATCTACGCCTAACCAATACTGTAAATTGCTTGATGCTTAACAGGAAAATTGCAGCTATTTGCAATAAAGCAGAATTGATTGGCTTTGATGTGTAAAGCGTTTGCTTGGTCCATCATTTGCATATTAGCCAATGAAATGGAAGGCTTTAATATTACTTCTGTAAACCTTCCACTCCCCGACGGATCTTCCACCATTGTACCTTCTGCGTAATCAATATAAGAAGTGACAATGATACCAGCTTCTGCACAAAAATGCAGGTACCAAAGCATATGACAAGAAGACAAAGCAGCAACCATCATTTCTTCAGGGTTATACCGATTGGGATCCCCCCTAAATGCAGGGTCGGAACTCGATTCTATGGGAGGTTTTCCTTCCACCTGAATTAAATGGTTTCTAGAATACCCTTTATAATTACTTGTTCCAGTACCTAGATTCCCTGTCCACTTAACGGATACTTTATAATGATGATCTTTGCTCATGCTATCATTCAGCTTATTTTAATTTAGCTTCTTTTTAAGTGTGCTTACTTGCTCCTGCAAATTATTGACCATACCTGCTAATTGATTTACATCCCAAACAGGTGCTGCATTGGCTTTTTGTAAAATATAAACCGCTTTCCAGATTTCTAAAACATCTTCTGCGCTTACATTATAAGGCTCGTATTGAGGATTATCACTGATTAAAGTGATTTTATTTTTTAAACGGTTATTCTTCATTACTCGCTTGTATGCTACCCCTTCATTGCGAGATAAAACCACATAAGTATTACTGTTTTTTAGATCATCTAAGTCTTCCACTTTTTCACCAACAATCACACTACCACTGGGGGTTGGCAACATAGAATCACCCATGATTTCAAATGCCCTATACTGACCAGGGGCCAACATTGGTAAGGTAAACGTATTCAGTTCATCAACAAATTCAGGGTCTGCATAACCAGTCATGTAACCTGCGGCAGCTTTAACCGGAACAAAACGAATTTCATTTGACTCGGAGACCATTTTCAATTGGCGTCTTCTATCCAAATAAGATCCTCCTGCTGTTTCAGAAAGGTCTTTAAATAGAAAGTCTTCGAGTGTAAGCTTAAAAATACTGCAGACCTGCTCCATTACTTCTAGTTTTGGTTCAGCCCTTTCTTCTTCATAAGCCCCCACTAAGGATCGCTTAATTTTTAGCTTGTTGGCAAACTCTTCCTGGGTCCAGCCCCGCAGTTTGCGCAGATACCGTAAATTTTTTCCAGCGTTTGACATAACTAATACTTTTAGTGCAATTTACTAAAGTTTTTAGTTTTTCCAAATTTATTTTCATTTTTATTTTTTCCCGTCCATTCTAAAAAATGTTTGCAGTACTTTTCGTGTGTAATAAACAACCATGAAAAAAATAGCTTTTATTATTTCCATTTGCTTCACGCTACATGCGATGGCACAACAACCTGCATCATTTCCAGCGTCGCTCATGATCACCCCTGAGAAATCGAATTTTGAGAAAACCTCTTCTTATGCAGATGTCGTCCAATTTCTAAATACCATCAAAACCATGAGCCCCCTCATACATGTGGGTTCAATTGGAAAAAGCACTTTGGGAAAAGACATTCCTTATGCTGTTTTAGCAAATCCTGCAGTCAACAATCCAGAACAAGCAAAGCAATCTGGCAAACCAGTTATATATATTCAAGGGAATATCCATGGTGGAGAAGTGGAAGGCAAAGAAGTAAGCATGATGTTGATGCGTGATATTTTATTAGGAAACTTATCCGAATTACTCAGCAAACAAATCATCGTATTTGTGCCCATTTACAATACAGATGGAAACGATCAATTTGCAAAGGGATTAAGGCCGTCTCAAGAAAATAGCCCACTAGAAACAGGTATTAGGGAAAACGGGCAAGGCCTCGATTTAAATAGAGATGGCATGAAGATGGAGACTCCTGAAACCAAAGCTATGGTAACGAATATTTTGAATGCATGGGACCCACAAATGGTGGTAGACTTACATACCACCAACGGAACCTGGCATGGATATGATTTAACATGGGCTCCAGGATATTTATCGGCAGGTGAACCTGGCCCTTATCATTATACCAATAGTACCATCCTACCATTTATTACTGATCAAGTAAAGAAAAAAAATGATTTATTATTTGGACCGTTTGGTGATTTTTCAACGAGAGAAGGATGGCCTGTTAAAAACTTTTACACCTACAATCATCATCCAAGATATATCATCAATCAAATTGGTTTAAGAAATAGGATGTCGATTTTAAGTGAATCTTTTGCACACGAACGTTTTTATCAGCGCATTAATAGTACTTATCAATTTGTAAAAGAGATCTTGACTTTTTGCAATAGCAACGCTGCAGAGATTATACAAATCAACCAACAAGCAGAAAAGAACGCCATTGAAAATGTGCGCAATAATGCGGGATTGGTTTCGAAGGGAGTAAGATTCAAAATGGTACCTACTTCCGAAGGAATTCGCAACTTTAGAACCTATGACTATATCCCCTTTAAAAAGGAAGATGGTAGTACCGGCATAGTTAAAACTGGTAGAATCACGCATATAGATAAAGTGAACTATTATGCCGATTTTAAAGATACCGTGAATGCCGTTTTACCAAGAGGATATATTATACCAGCAGCATTGGATAGCATCGTTCAACAATTAAAATTAATGGGTGCTAAAGTGGAACAATTAGAAAGGAAAACCGAGTTTAAAGGAGAAGAATTTATCATAGAAAAATTCACCAAAGCCACTAGAAAATTTGAAGGTCATCAAATGGCTTCCGCAGAAGGAAAATTTGTTGCTAAATCATTTACTGCTGAAAAAGGAGATTATATGGTAGACTTAGCCCAACCATTGGCCAACCTCATTTTTTATGCCCTAGAGCCCCAATCGGATGATGGTTTATTAACTTGGAATTTCTTTGACCACTATTTAAATACAAAAGGAATTAGCACCCAACCTGTAGCATATCCTGTATTGAAATTTTTTAGCACAATTACAACAACGAAAAAGAAAAGATAGGCCCCAGCTTATCGTAACTTGCAATATGGCAAAAGTTAAAGTTAAAACGAGCAAGAAAAAAGAAGAGCCGATTATATTGGTTACCAATGATGATGGTTTCACCGCACCGGGTATACATGCGTTGGTAGAATCGGTAAAAGGGTTAGGAAAGATTGTAGTTGTTGCCCCAGACAAACCTCAAAGTGGTATGGGACATGCCATTACCATTGGAGAACCATTGCGCTTGCATAAAGTACATAATTTTGGAGAAGTAGAAGCGTATAGCTGTAGTGGAACACCTGTAGACTGTGTAAAATTAGCTGTTGACAAAGTCTTGCACCGCAAACCCGATATCTGTATTAGTGGAATCAACCATGGAGCTAATCATTCCATTAATGTAATTTATTCAGGAACCATGAGCGCAGCATTAGAAGCTTCTATTGAGAGTATTCCAAGCATTGGCTTTAGTTTATTGGACTTTAGTATTGAAGCCGATTTTGAGGGCGCAAAAAAATATGCACGCATTATTGTAGAACAATTATTGGCTAGCAAAAAATTAGACAAGCATGTATGCTTAAATGTCAATATTCCTAAAGTAAAAACAGAACTTATCAAAGGAATCAAAATCTGCTCTCAGGCTTATGCCAAATACCAAGAGAAATTTGATGAACGAAAAGATCCACACGGTCGTAAATATTTTTGGTTAACAGGTGAGTTTGTCAATTTTGACAAGAGTAAGGAAAGTGATGTATGGGCGCTAAAAAATAATTATGTAAGTGTGGTACCTGTTCAATTTGACCTAACCAACTACGAAT
>CALRUG020000180.1:0-5572 GCA_943371295.1 Synechococcus sp. UW140
GAATGCAGTAGCTGCACATTTAAATGGACATTCAGGCGACAGATTAGGCTCATGTGCAACAGCTGCATGTGTTGAATCAGCACCAACAGTTGTTGGTACAAACACAACCAGCTTCAGCAAGGCAGAAGAGGTTGTAGCCGACGACTTAAAAGTAGTGGTGATGCCAAATCCAACATCAACTTACTTCACGTTGAAATTGGTAAGTCAATCTAACATGCCAGTGAATATTAAAGTAGTAGATGCTGCGGGCAGATTGGTAGAAGGCAAAGCGAAGCAAGCTGCGAACAGCACGTTACAATTGGGTCACAACTATGCAACAGGTAATTACTTTGCAGAGTTCATCCAAGGCAACCAACGTAAAGTGGTTCAGTTGATTAAGATCAAGTAAGCCAATAACTTACATAAACCAAAGGGGCTGTCTAGCAATAGGCAGCCCCTTTTTGTTAAATACTACATGAACCCAGAATAAATACTACAAATTCGTCGGATTCTTGCGCTATTTTTGCATAAACCAATTGTAACTATGCAACAACCTATTCCAAAGAATGAAGATGAGCGAGTTTGGGCTTTAGCGGAATACGATATTGATTATTCAGACGTTTCCAGTTTATTAAAAGATTTGGTTGAATTGACCGCAAAAATTGCAGGTACACAAGTTTCATTAGTCAATTTGATTGATACCTATACACAATGGTCAGTGGCTAATTTTGGTTTGCCTATTGAGCAAATGAAGAGAGAAGACTCTGTTTGCCAGTATACTATTGTAAATAGTGATGGCTTTGAAGTAAAAAGTTTGTCATCTGATGAGCGTTTCAAAGACAAATTTTATGTGGTAGATAATCCAAATTTGGAATATTATTTTGGTATACCATTGGCAACTGAAGAAGGGTATAATCTAGGTGCTCTTTGTGTAATGGATACGAAGACTAAAGAACTGTCTCCTGAAAAGGTAGAGCTCTTGAAAATTGTAGCAAAAGAAGTAGTCAACCGATTATCTACAATTAAATATATTCAAAGCCTAAAATCGAAAGTAAATCAAGTAAGTGAGAATAATAAAAAAGTAGCTCATGATATCAGGGGACCGCTTTCTGGAATTATTGGCTTAGCCCAAATGGTAACAGAGCATGGTCAGGGGCAAAAGCTCGATGATATTCTTGAAATCATGAAATTAATTCAGCGTGCTGGAAACTCATTATTAGACCTTGCAACTGAAATTTTAAATGCAGAAGATCAACAAGCAAGAGGAGTTATAAAAGCGGATGAGTTTACCTTACTCAGTTTCAAAGATAAATTAGAAAAACTCTATACACCCCAAGCTGCAAATAAACAAATTGACTTACTACTCAATATTAAAGTGGGGCAAGAACAAAAGCCAATTCCTAAAAATAAATTGTTACAAATAGCAGGGAACCTAATTACGAATGCCATTAAGTTTACCGATACCAATGGAAAAATATCGGTTGATTTAAATATTCATTCCAAGCCAGGCCTTAGCCAAGTATTAGAGATTGAAGTTGCCGACAATGGGATAGGACTAGCACAAAACGATATCGATGATATTTTGAAGGGCGTAAAAGCTTCTTCGAGTGGCACAACGGGAGAGAGGGGCTATGGGTTCGGTCTATCTTTAGTAAAGCGACTCATTGATGAATTAAATGGTACATTTTCTATTGAATCTGAACTCGGCAAAGGCACTCGTTTTAAAGTATCCTTACCACAATAATTTTTTCTTATTATGAAGAAATCCCGACCATCAATTAAGATGGCCGGGATTCTTTTATACTCCTGTTCTAATTACGGCCTGATTAATACAAAGTAAATTCTACTCTTCTGTTTTTCTGTCTGCCTGCAGCAGTTTTGTTGCTAGCTACTGGTTGAGTTTCTCCATATCCAACAGCTTCAATCCTTCCAACATTTACTCCTCTAGATACTAGATAATTTTTAACTGATTCTGCTCTGTCTTTAGATAAGGTCAAGTTTGCAGCATTAGAACCAACCGCATCTGTATGTCCACCTAGTTTTAAACTAAATCCTTTTAGAACCATCATTTCTGCAACCCTATTTAAATAAGGGAAAGAACGATCTCTTATAGATGATTTTGCAAATTCAAATTCTAGATTTCTAATGGCTTCGCTTACAATCTTACGGTCTTCATCTGTAATTACATAGTTATTTGTTATTCTAATTACAGTGTCTTTGCTTGGAACAACAACTGGTAATGGACATCCAGCCCCATCTACTTTTACTGTTTTTGCTGTACCAGGGCACTTATCAAAATAGTCGGAAACACCATCTCCATCACTATCCATTTTCATTTTTGCCATTTCTGCTTGCAATGCATTCATCTCAGCAATTTTTCTATTTAAATTTTCTTCTGCAGTATTAATTGATGCTTGTAGTTTTGCATCAGCTGCATTCATTTCCTGGTGCATTTGTGCAGGAGGATTATGTGTAGCCATTTGTGGCTTTGATTTTTTGCCTAATGCAAATTCAAGTCCAATATGGCCATAAGAATATTTGTCTGGAGCATATGGGGGTTTAAAGTAACCATCTACATTGTCATTGTCAACAAAAGACATGGTATATCCTAAATCTAGATTTACTGATTTTGATAAATTCATTTTAATACCCAAACCTACTGGAACAAAAAATGAGATGGCTGTTGCTTTTGGTAACATCCCTTCTGAAATCCCAGCATTATTTATTGTTCTTGGAGTATAGCTCACTGCGCCTGCTCCTACACTGATATAGGGTTGAACAGAAGTGCGCATTTGAGACCAATTTATATTGGCTAGAGTTATTACCCCACTTAAACTGGCAGACCAATTCATTTTTGTTACGAAAGAACGATAAGGACTTGTTGGGACTTGGCCGTTTACTAACTTGTCATTATTCGCAGCTAAGTCTCCCATTACTCCATCTAATTGAATTCCGAAAGCATGTGAAGCCTGATATTTTATAGATGCGCCATATCCTAATTTTGGAACCCATTTAGAAAAATCAGTTCTGCCACCTACAGCAGCAAATGGAACTAAAGCACCAACATTTAATCCAAAGGACCATTTTCTAAATCCAGTATTACCTGAGAATAAAGAGGGGTTTATTTCTGTTGTAGTGGTTGCCTGTTTTTCTTGAGCATTCATTGTACTTGCGCTTCCTAGCATAATTGCTATGATGGGTAAGCATTTCAGCATTTGTTTTTTCATATTTTTAATCTTTTTTATTCTTTTTGTTGCCCTTGTTTCCTTTATTACCATTATTGCCATTATTACCTGGATGACCTTTGATGATTTGGTATTTTTTGTCTTTACTATAAATAATAGCTTGTTGTTGATGATTGTTTCTAAAGCCTTTGTACTTTGTTAAATGAATTGCATGATTCTCATAAGGCCTGTCTTCTTTAAATACTACTTTGTACCCTTTGAACAAATCATAATTTCTATAACGATCGGGTAAATGATTAATATAAATCCAACGATTGTTTTCGTTGTACATATACTCTCTTCTATTTACATCGTAATACATATCTAGGTCTGGTAAATAGTAAAATCTGGCATAATCGTATCCAGTAGGTCCCCAAACTGGTTGACTACCAATGTTGATATTGACTTTAATTTGCGCGTTGTTTTCTTGCGGCCATGTAAAGCTTAGCAAGAAAAGGAGTAAAATGGGTTTCATAATCTTATTTGTGCAAAGGACCTTCTATTCAGATGATATACCCTTACACTATTAGTTGTATATATTGTAATATTCACGCTTAAATATTATTTAGTATATTTAAGTCTAAATATTAGTATATGCCTACCGGTACAGTAAAATGGTTCAATGATGCAAAAGGATTTGGTTTTATTAAACCAGATGATGGCGGTGAAGATTTATTCGCCCATTTCTCCGCAATTAATATGGGAGGATTTAAATCTTTGAAAGAAGGACAAAAAGTTTCCTTCGAAATAACTGATGGAAAGAAAGGTAAACAAGCTGGTAACATTCAAAGTGCCGAATAGACTAATCAAAACAGTCTAATCTAGTTTTCATTTCTTTTTTTCTGAATGGATGTATATTCAAAAGAATATATCCTCCACCATTGAGTAAGCTTCCTTGTTTCAATATTCCAAGCCTATGTATGCCTGCAATAATTGGGCCTGCTTTAAAAGCTAGACCTGTCCATACTTGGCCATCCCTTGTATATTGTATGGGCATGTAAATACCCCAATTCAAGGTTTCCCATCTAGGTGTGATGGTTATGAAACTATAGTCATTGCTTTTTTGTTTTTGAGCATTTTTTGCATTGTTTAAATGAATAACCATTTGTGCGTTTACAAAAAATTGAGGATTGATTTGCTTGTCAAAATTTAGTATTGCCCTAGTAGGATTGCCAATTGAAAACTGTGCTGGTAAAACTTGAATAGAATCATAAATCACCCCTAGTGAATCTCTGAGGTCTCTAGTGTTGTTTACACCATTGAATGCCCTTGCAATTGCTGCATCACTGATGCCGCCATTGTTTTCAGAAAACCGACCAGTATACTCGCTGTTATTGAATTTTTGTGCACCAATATCTACGATACTGAATCCTACTTTGTAGTTATAAATTCTTCCTTCATAATTGCGTTTATCTAAATAAGTTTCCTCATCATAGTTTACATATTCTAAGCCAAAGCTTAATCCAATAGCCGATTTGGCTTGATTGAAAAAACTTTTGATAGTAGCGCTGGTAGCCCCAAATTGTTGTATCACATCATAATTAGCAGAATAGCCATATTCTCCAACACCACTGGTGCTGATATAGCTGGTATCTGTACCATTGATATTTTCTCTAAATCTTGCTTTATTCATTTGGGTAAATCCGCCAATTAAGCTTTTCGAAAACTGTAAAGTTGCTCCGGCTGTTAATCTGCTATTGTTGGTTTCTATGATTGCTCCTGCGTAAGTTAAATTCAATTCGGCCCAACCTGCATGAATAGATTTGCTTTCTAAATAAGCAGTTGTTCTATTGATTTTTAAAAAACTATTTAAGCTGGTAGTGGTATCTTGAAAATTGAAATCATTGGTGTAAATATGATTATACATTTTACCCCTAAATGCTATTGATACGGCATGTTTTTTATTGATCCGATACATGGCAGAAAACAAACTCATATCAGAATTGGTATTAAAGTTTCTGGTTTGAAATCCGTCCGTTAAAAAATCTCCAGGTCTATTGGTTACTGCATTTCTTAAGGCCTGTGCATAAACCGTATTGGTAAAAATGGAGGTTTGACCAGAAAATAGTTGTAAATCCCATCTATGTAAACTATTGCCAATAGATGCAGGATTAGTGAAAGCACTTGTTACACCTGAATAGGAAGATCCATTTACAGCATGGTATTGTTGGGCCAATCCAATTTGGGTGGTATGGAAAAGCAATAACTGAATCAAAAGAAGAAGCAAGTATTTAGTACGCATAGGTTTCACAGTCCTAATAACGCAAAGACGATTTAAATATTCCTCATGCAGCTTGGTTACTTGAAAAAAATAAACCCCTCGTAGAAACGAGGGGTTTTTCGATTGCTTGCCATTATAGAGATCGTTC
>CALRUG020000181.1:0-5496 GCA_943371295.1 Synechococcus sp. UW140
CAAAAAGTCCAGCGATGGATATAATACAAATCAAAATTCACTCTTTTTTGCATGGTGCCCGGTAATTTGGTTTCACCTCTATAACCATTCACTTGTGCCCATCCGGATATGCCTGGTTTCACAACATGCCTCAACATATAGTTGTCAATCGTATGCATAGAAGCTAGGTTGAGTGGTGTAGGATGTGGTCTTGGGCCTACTACCGACATATTCCCAATAAGTACATTCCAGAACTGGGGCAATTCATCCAAATTGGTTCTTCTTAAAAATGCACCAATTGCAGTAATCCTCGGATCGCCTTTACTCGCTTGTTGGTAATTGCCTTCTGCATCAATATCCTGGCTTTCTGCTACCATGGTTCTGAACTTGTAGCAAGTAATTTTTTCGTTGTTCAAGCCCCATCGTTCTTGTTTAAATAATACGGGGCCTTTAGAACTCAGCTTAATAATCAATACTAAAATGGGGAATAACCAACTGGCAATAAGTATAAAAAACAACAAAGAAAATGCAATATCAAATGCCCGCTTTCCCAAGCGGTTCACCGATTTATCTAAGGGCAATTCTCGAATATTAATAACCGATAATAAACCGATATTATTTACTTGTAAATTGGAAGATGTGTATTGTTCTAAATCGGGAAGGATGCGGGTTTGTGTAGCATACTGGTCGCAGACCTCAATGCATTCTTGTATGGCTTTGTTTTGATGGGTGGGTAAGGCAATCACTACTTCGTCTACATGCAACTCTTTAATGACCGCTTCTAAATTTTGCACAGGCCCTTTATAAGGACAACCATTCATTTTAGTGGTTTTGTTGTCTAAAAATCCAACGCACTTGTATCCGTAATAATAATAGCGGTTAATGGTTTCGTAAAAATCTTGTGCTGCTGGGGTATAGCCCACAATCAAAATATTGTCGAGTAATTTACCATGAAATATTGCCGAGTGTAGGTATTTTCTTAAGATGTATTTCGTGAGCGTTAAGCTGATAAAAAGAATGCTTAAGAACAGTAGAAAAAACTGGGTGGTATGCACCACATCAATCAAATTATTCAAAAAGAAAAAAGCCGAGCTAAGCACAATCATATAAATGGCCAGCGTATAAATAATGAAAATAATTTCTTCTGAATATTTATTCGATCTTCTGTCTTTGTATAAATGCGAAAAAGAAGTAGAGATATACCAAATAACAATCGATACAAAAACTAAGAAATAAGTTTGCCAACTACTCTCCCATAAATTCGTTTTCAAACTCATTGAGGAAGCCAACAAATAGGACAGTCCTACAATAGGTACATCGGTGATGTATCGGATGGCTGCATACCTATTGTTCTTTTTAGACATTTCTGTTTAATTTTTGTTTTAACAACAAAGGAACAATAGCAGGTGCTTCAATAAAATAGCGATTGAATAAGCGCTTGGGTTCTTTAATGAATCGATAAAACCATTCCAATCCATTTTTTTGCATCCAGATGGGCGCTCTATTAAATTTTCCTGCTGCAACATCCAATGCACCTCCTACACCAATATTAATAATGCTATTCAATTGATCAATATGTTGGTGAATCCAAAAATCTTGTTTGGGTGCGGTTAAACTTACCCATAAGATATCAGGTTTTGCCGCATTAATCATGGCCACCATTTTTTGGTTTTGCGCCTCACTAAACTGTTCGGCATAGGGTGGGCTGTACACCCCTTTAATTTGTATGTCAGGATATTGTTTTTCTAATTGTGTTTTATACCCTTCTGCAACTCCTTCGGCTGCTCCTAAAAAAAACATAGAATATTTTTTTTGGTAACAACGTTCAATAAATTGGGGCAATAAATCTAATCCCGTAACCCTTCCTCTCAATAATTGTTTTCCTAAAAACTTCGATGCCCAAATCAAGGGAACCCCATCACATAAAGTAAGGTCGGCTGAATTATAAATTTCTTTTAGTGTTGGATTATTGCTGGCCCAAACCACATTGTTTACGGGGGTTACGCATACCCGCTTTTTTTCTTGGCGGGCAATCCATTTATCCAATAAGTTGATGGTCTCTGGTAGGGTAATATCACTGATACCTGTTCCCCCAATATTAATTTTGGGAACCGGTTTTTCATGGTTAATTGCTATGCTTTTTGCTACTACACTCAAAATGATACAACAACTTTAAAGCATTAATATGCTGTTCTTCTGTATAAGACCGTAAAAACTGTTGATATGCAGCCTTCGACATGCCATCATTCGCTTCAACGGAACGGGCTTCAAATATACTAATAACCTCGTTTAGTTGGTTGCTTGGTTCTAATGGATATAAAAATCCGTTCATACCATGGGTAACCATTCTTTTCATATTGGGGGAGTCCGCGGCTATTACAATGGCACCCGTACTTTGGGCTTCAATAACCGTCATGGGCTGCCCCTCGTACCACCTGGAGGGTAATATCAAGGCTTTACAGCTTTGGTACAATGCTGCCAATGATTCCCTGGGTAGGGCGGGGGTATAAGTGATTTGGGCACTGATTTGCGATTTGACCCAGTCTGCCAAGGGGCCGTCCCCTACAATACGCAGTTTTTTCCCATTTTCTTGGAATGCTTGTACCAATTCTTGGATCCCTTTTTCAGGATTTAGTCTACCTACATACAAATAAAAATCAGCCCTCTGTTCAAATGGGGCCGGTGAATGATTGGTAAACCCTTTAAAAAAATTGGGTTTATACATGATTTTATTGGCAGGGATACGAGTATTGAGTAGGAGTTGCTCTTGTAATGGATTAATGACTACAAAGCGATCAATTTTTTTACTGAAAGTATTCACTTGCTGATGCAACTTATTCGATAGGGCCAATGCCCAAGAAAAAAATCCAGACTCCTTAAAACATTTTCGTTGTATACCCGGACTAAAACTTTTTTGATCAGGACAAAGGGTGCAGGGTTGATTCTGTTGGAACAACAATCCATTTAAACAGAAGAGTCGATAATTATGCAAAGTCATTATGGTTTGGGCACCGGCTGCTTTAGCCGCCCAAAAAATAGAAGGGGATGCTTTGTAATAAAAATTGTGTACATGCACTATATCTATCTGGTGTTTTTTAACCAGCCTGTACACTTTTATAAATGCCGAAAAATTAAAAAATAACTGAAAGGGATAACGCAATAAACTGATTATGCCTTGTTGGGCATTATTAAAAAAAAGGGTTTTCACTGCGTATTCTTCTTGCTGCAAACAAGCTAGTTCTTGTGCTACCACACTGTCTTCTCCTCCTTTTTGCAAGTAAGTATTGTGTATTAACAATATGGAGGGTTTTTGCTGCATGCGCAAGGGCTGTTTATTTTAATTACTGGTAGATCCAAATTTTTTGCGCAGTTGTACAAATGGCTTTTCTACAAAATAATAAGAGCCCAAAGATAAGGCCAATGTAAGGGGCCAGAAAAACAATTGCCAGTTCCAACTCCATTCTTCAAAATAGTGATTACCCAGTTTAATCGCTATCCAATGAAATAGGTATAAACTATAACTGATTTTACCAATAAATATCAACGCTTTACTGCTCAATATATTTTTAATGAATGGGTTGCTGGCCATGCCAATAGCGGGTACAATAATGAACAGCCCTAATCCCTGAAAGGAATACAACAGCGTTTGTCGGAACAATTCATTTCTAATGGCTACCGATAAAAGCAATGCAAGAATTGCGCCCGCAATGGCCCATTTGTTTTGCACCAGTTTAATATAGATTGCCGATTCAACGCGGAACAATAATACCGCTGCCAAACAACCCCAAATAATAGAGTCTAAACGGGTATGGGTGGAAAAATAGATTCTGCCAGCAGATTCTTCTACTGCAGGATAAAAAGATTGATATGTAAAATAGCGTATGCCAATGCTGATGATGCAAAGGGCGGCTAAAAGCCATGCAAAGTTTTTGCTTGCTGCGATATTGTTGGCTGTGGCGGATTCACTCTCGCTTTGCGTTGATTTTTTCTCGCGTAAAAAAATCTGCATCAATAATGGGAAAGCCAAATAAAAATGTTCTTCAACCGATAAGGACCAGAGTATATCGAGTAATCTCGCACAATCTTCTACTGGGGTTCTGTACCAACCAATATAATAATTGGTATAATAAAATAAGGCAGCAAAATAATCTTTGGCAGGCAGTGCACAATTTATGCTATAGGCCGCAATAGCACTGCATCCAATCATTACCAAAAGGGCAGGATATAAGCGAAACAATCTTCTTAAATAAAAGGGTATAAACTGAATAGACCCATGATCTTTAATTTCTGCCAACAACAAACGGGTGATTAAATAGCCACTTAAAAAGAAGAAAAAGGTGACCCCGAATTTTCCAGGTATAATATGACCCAAGCCTGCATGCGATAATACCACAATGGAAATAGCCAATGCCCTGCATCCATCTAAATAGGGGATATAGCCTGTTTTATTTTCCATTGTTGGCTGCTTGTTTAAAAATTTGGATGATTTCCTTGCTGGCTTTTAACCAGGAATATTTACTGAGTTGTTCTTGTCCTTTTTCTTTTAATATTGCTTGTAATTCGGGGTTAATCAATACCTCTTTTATTTTTTCTTTCATATCAGCTGGAGAGAATGGATCAAATTGAATCACCGCATCACCACCCACTTCGGGCAAACAAGAATTATTGGCTACCAATACCGGAATACCAAAACTAAATGCTTCTAAAATAGGTATTCCAAAGCCTTCATTATAAGAAGGAAAAACATAGAGGCTTGCATGCTGGTATGCTTTGGCTACTTCTGCATCTGATAAATATCCCGTGCAAATTACCCGCTCACTTAATTGAAGTGTTTCTATGGTTGCTTTAATTTGTTCCGTATCGTCTGAATATTTTTTTTGATTACCTGTGCCTACCAATACCAATTGCAATGGCTGTTCCAGCTCATCAATTAATTGCTTGAATGCCTTTAATAAATTAGGAATATTCTTTCTTTTCTCCCATACGCCAACATGCAGTAAATAAGGTTCGCTCGGCGGAGTCCATTTGGCTTGCGCATTGCCAACAGCGGGCGATGCGGTTGAAGTGCTGTCTGCTGCATAATTGTTTGCATCGCCGTCTAGTTTCTTACCGAGGGCTTTCCCAAAGTTTTTCGGCCCCTCGTTCACAACTGCAATTTTATCTAAAGCTATCCCTATATGCTGGTGAATGGTTCTTTTGGCATATTCTGTTGGGGTAATAATATATACAGATTGCTTGGCCGCAGGGATGGCGAAAAAGCGAAAGAATTTCAACCACAATGGATTGTAATGTTCTGGGTATTCATAAAAAAATGCGTCGTGGTATACTTGAATATTTTTAAATCCAAGGGTAACAATGGGTGCATAATAATCACAACAAAACAAAACTTTCACTCCTTTTGTCCATGCTTTGAATGGCAATAATACTTGCTTGTACCATTGATAGATTAAATGATTTAAGATGATTCATAATTTAGAACTTCTAGAAAAGGAAGGCAGTGCTGCATCTAAAAAAACA
>CALRUG020000182.1:0-5393 GCA_943371295.1 Synechococcus sp. UW140
AAGCCCAAATAAAGCCATAGCTATAGGCAACAAATCAATTTTACAAACGCATGCCGATTGGATGTTGAGAACTGCACTTTTGTATTCCAGAAATGGAATCATGAAACAATTTTTCTATCAGTTAGAAGATGATACACCAGACTCTGAACAACTTTATGCCACGAGCGGATTATTTGGGGATCAATTAAAGCCAAGACCAGCTGCAGATTTCATCAAACAAACCAAAGACTTATTTGGATCTTATTATTATAATCAAACATTGAATACTGACCCCATTGTAGACCAATATTTATTCAATGATACCAGCCAAATGTATGTGGTATATATTCCTGATGAGAAAGGCAGAACCGGATTGTATACGCTGGACCTTGGGAATGCTGATTCTGCTTATATATACACTCCTACCGCTGGAGCAGTAAATATGCAATTAAATAGATTAAAGACCTCGAATGGAAAAATAATCGTAACAGCTACTGAAACCCCATTATTCATAAAAGGCGTTGGTTATGCTAGCCAGTTGCCCAGTAACAATAATGGAATTAAAGTTTTTCCCAATCCTGCTAAAAATTCCCTTACCATTCAAGGACTACATAGTGGAATTAATCAACAAGTAACCATTTTTAATTCATTAGGGAAAACCGTCACAAGGGGTACAACTACTAGTAATACTTATCAAGTGAATACCGCGCCTTTATCTGCGGGAATTTACTATGTAGAAATTAGGAACAATCAACAAAAACAGACTTTTCCCTTTATCAAAATGAACTAGGAAAGCCCTAAAATGCAAAATGCCACACTGAAGTGGCATTTGCGGACCGGACGGGACTCGAACCCGCGACCTCCGCCGTGACAGGGCGGCATTCTAACCAACTGAACTACCGATCCGTTCCTTTTTCCGACAGGTTATGTCGTTTTTGGGATTGCAAAGATAAGGGGAAAACACTTTTTCAAACAAATCTTTTCAAAAAAAAAAGCAATGCCTATTTTTACCGCCAAATCATATAATATGCCTCAATACCCCAATAGACAATTTCTTGATTTTGAAACACCTATCAAAGAGTTATATGAACAAATTGATGCTACTAAAAAGTTAGCTGAGAAGAATCCTAAAATAGATTATACTAATACCCTACAACAGTTAGAAGATTCAATTCTAGAAAAAAGAAAAGAAATCACTAGTAACTTAACACCATGGCAAAGGGTTCAATTAAGCCGTCATCCTGATCGGCCATATACCCTAAAATACATTGAAAAAATGTGTACCAATTTTGTAGAGCTACATGGTGACAGAAATGTAAAAGACGATAAAGCCATGGTGGGTGGGTTTGCCCAGCTTGATGGAGAAACAGTCATGATCATGGGCCAGCAAAAAGGGGTGAATACCAAAATGCGTCAAATGAGAAATTTTGGTATGGCCAATCCTGAAGGATATCGTAAAGCACTTCGATTAATGAAATTGGCTGAAAAATTTAATAAGCCCGTTATTGCCTTGATTGATACGCCTGGTGCATTTCCCGGACTAGAGGCAGAAGAGAGAGGACAAGGAGAAGCCATAGCAAGAAATATTTATGAAATGATGCGATTGAAAGTGCCTATTGTAGTGGTTATTATTGGAGAAGGTGCAAGTGGTGGTGCTTTGGGCATTGGTGTGGGCGATAAAACCCTAATGATGGAAAATACATGGTATACCGTCATATCTCCAGAAAGTTGCAGTTCTATTTTATGGAGAAGTTGGGATAAAAAAGAAGTGGCAGCAGAACAGCTCAAATTAACAGCAAATGATATGAAAGGATTTGGTCTGGTAGATGAAATAGTGCCAGAACCATTGGGCGGTGCACATTGGGATTATCAAGAAGCAGCCAATATTTTAAAGGGCTGCATTCAAAAAGCTTTGGCTGAATTTAAAACAAAAGAACCAGCTGAAAGAGTAAACGAACGAATCAACAAATATTGTAAAATGGGATTCTGGGAAGAATCTACTATCTAATATAAATATGCAAATTCAACAGCAGCTAAGAGGTACAGGTGTAGCAGTGATTACTCCTTTTACAAGCGACAATAAAGTAGATTTTCCAGCACTAGGTAAAGTGATTGAGCATTTAATTACCAATAAAGTGGAATATCTTGTTCTATTAGGCACTACCGGCGAAACTCCTGTATTGTCTAATGAAGAGAAAATAGCCATTCTAGCTTATTCATACGAATTGGTAAACAATCGTGTACCCATTGTGGTAGGAATTGGCGGAAATGATACTGCTGATTTAATTCATGATTTAACAAAGTTCCCTTTAGAAAAAGCAGCTGCAATTCTAAGCGCATCTCCCTATTATAACAAGCCTTCACAAGAAGGTATTTTTCAACACTATAAAATGGTGGCTGCGGCATCTCCACTTCCTATTATTCTATATAATGTTCCAGGAAGAACAGGACGCAATATGAGCGCAGCAACAACCCTTAGGATTGCTAATGAGATTCCCAATATCATAGGAATTAAAGAAGCCAGTGGCGATATGGCTCAATGCATGCAAATATTAAAAGACAGACCCAACAACTTTTTGGTATTAAGTGGCGATGATGCATTAGCACTTCCTCAAATGGCTTGTGGAATGGAAGGAGTGATTAGTGTTGCTGCAAATGCTTTTCCACTAGAATTCGGGAATATGGTAAGAGCTTGCTTACAAAATGATTATACTACAGCTAGGTCTATAAACAACCATTTGATGATTCCTTACGATCTGATGTTTGTGGAAAACAATCCTGCAGGAGTGAAGGCTTTTATGGCCATTCAAGGATTAATTAGCAATCATCTTCGAATGCCCAATGTACCACTGAGCGATGGAATTTTCAATCAAATTAAAGATTGGATTTCAGCACAACACTAATTCAGTCAAACCAATATAAAAGGGCAATTAGAAAAACTTTTGCACGAATTCATTTTCTTTCAATTCAGCTAAATTTTCTACGCTAAGTGGTTTACTTACGAATTGAGCTACAACAGGAAACTTTTTTGCCCTTGAAAAGTCTTCAGGATCAATGGTTGAGGAAAGTATAATCACTTTCGTGTCAGGAAGTTTATCTGCAAATAAAGGGATATATGCTTCTAAAAATTCCCATCCATTCATGACAGGCATATTGATATCTAATAAAATCAAGGAAGGCGCTTCCTCAACTGGTTGAGAACTTGTAGCAAAAAGATCTTTAAAATAATCAAGCGCATCACTTCCATCAACTGCAGTTACTACATCGTTAGTAAAGCCAGTCCTTTTCAAAAGCAGTTTTGAAATAGTTAGCGAAATACTATCATCATCTACACATAGGATTTTATTAATCATCTATCTAAGGTTCTTCATTTACAAATGTTAAACAAATTGGTACTATTGAAGGTACGGCAAAAAAAATAAGTACAAACTATTTTCGCTTGGCTTTTTCCCATAAAACAGACTGTTCCCCAAAGAAATATCGCACAAATCCTGCTATAACGGCGTAATTCATTAAACAAAAATAATAGGGAATAAAAAACACTTTCACTTTGAGTTGCTTTTGTTCCATTATCCAGCCTAAAAGAGCCGCTATATAGAAAAAAAGTTGCCCCAATAGCATGATGCCATAAATATTTGCAAAACCAAGGTTTGAGACTAATACTATATTAATAACGAAAGCCATAATCATTAAGTAAGGGGTAACTACCCAACGCAAAATTCGATGACTAATATATTCAAAACTTAAAATTGGCTGTTTAAAGGGTAAAAGCAAAGATCGTAGACGGATGGTTGATTGTACCCCACCAGCAGCTATTCTAATTTTACGTTTCAACTCCTCCCCGGTATTGGCAGATGCAAGCTCGGTTGCATATGCATCTGGTTCGTACACGATTTTATAGCCCTTCAAAGCAATATTCATTGAAATCATAAAATCGTCTAGAATGGTATCCGGTGCTACCGGCTCATACAAATTGGTTCTGATACTAAATAATTCACCTGCAGCTCCCACCACTGAATACAATTCTGAATCCCATTTTTTTAATTTTGATTCATATTTCCAGTAAAATCCCTCTCCTGCAGTTGCATCTGCGCTTTCATCAATTTGTACCCTTTTTTCTCCTGCTATTGCCCCTACTTTGGCATCTTGATAATGCCTACACATCAATAAAATAGCGTCTTTGTTCAACATCGTATTGGCATCTGTAAAAACAACTATTTCTGAATCTACCTCTCCCATTGCCCGATGTACTGCAGCAATTTTACCACTTCTCCCAGGTTCATGCATTCCTAAAATCTGCGGATACTTTGCAATAATGGCAGGGGTTTCATCTGTTGATCCATCAGTAATAAAAACAAAACGGATTTTATCATTGGGATAATTTAATGCCAATGTATTTAGTATTTTATCTTCAATGCAGTAGGCTTCATTATAGGCAGCCACCACTACTGTTACTGATGGTGTATAGCCAATGCTGGGAATTACTGTTTTACCAAACAACAATCCTTTAATTTTTAATAGTAAAAATAAGAGCAACCCATACCCCAAATAAGTATATAAAATCACTGCAATTGAGATCCAAAAAAATAGTTCCATAAAATATATTAAGGCTTAAATCCTAAATGATTGCTGTTGATTCCATTGGTCAAATTCCACCAAATAGCCCTACAAAGCTGTTTGATGAAATTATAGTTTTTCTCTTTAATGTAGTTGATTATATTCCTCGGACTAACAATGAATAAAAAATAAATATAAAAACAAATGGCCTTTAAGATAGGTGCATTACGCCTAATGAAAAGGATTCGATTTCGATTCATATAATATTCTTTGAGTGCACTTTTTTTACCAACCGAAACTGATTCTTTATGAAAAATGGTTGCTTTCATATTCACCCAAACTTCAAATCCGCTATGTCTAATTCTATCGGCCCAATCTAATTCTTCATAATACAAAAAGAAGTTTTCTGCCATAGGACCTGCTCTTTCTATTGCTGATTTGGTAACCATCATAGCGGCTCCATGGGCAAATCCTGTAGGCCCCTCTAGCTGGTCGTATTGACCATGATCCCTTTCAAATTGTCCAATACAATTATTTCTTGCAGTGTAATAATTCATTGGCGTATATCCAGCATATTGAAGCATGGAAGGATCATCGTAGTATAATAATTTAGGAGATATTACCCCTATAGTTGGATGACTATTCAAGGTATTAACCAAAGTTTCAATTAGTCCTTCAGTAAACTCAGTATCGTTGTTTACAAAGAACAAATAATCTCCTGTAGCAACAGATAAGCCGAGATTATTACCCCCAGCAAAACCAAGATTTATTTCTGATCGTATAAATATAGCTTCAGGATACTTAATTTGCCATTGAGGCACTGGATTCTCTTTACTCCCATTATCTACAACTATGAT
>CALRUG020000183.1:0-5385 GCA_943371295.1 Synechococcus sp. UW140
TGCCTTACACCTCCAATGTTTGGAATTTCCAAAATATGTCTCCAACTATCTGATACTGGTACATCGTTCCATCTGCCATTTGAATTTGGATCACCTATACCAATTATGGTTGCATCTTCAAGTCCAATATAGTTATCTGGTTGTTGGCCATAAATGAAACTCCAATTTGTATAAGTTACTGGTTCGCCATTTGCCCATACAAATGTTCCTTCCGTTGCAATATCATTTAAGCCGATCCAATAACCTCCTGATGCAAGATTGGTTAATAAGAACTGGTTTTCAGTTGCTGAGCCAATCGTAACTAAATGCCCACCTCTAGTGGTTGCACTCGTATTGGCAACATCAAATGAGCTAGCGGTATTAGATAAGTAGTATGCACTTCCTTTGTGTACACCTATATAGGTATAACCTGGAATGTTTGTACTCAAAATTGGTCCGCAAGGCGTAGTTGTTGCTAATGGAATATTTACCACAGCAGTAGAACTATTTAAATCTGTATTAACCGAAATATTTGCTGGACAAGGTAGAACAGGATTGCATTCTACTGTTACTACTTGGGTAGCAGTTGCACTATTACCTGATGCATCAGACACTTGTAAGGTTACAGGGTTTGCACCAATATTTGCGCTGGTGTAAACGATTTGTGATGCGGTTGATGGAGTTGGTTGTATACCAAATATTTCGTAGACATAGTTACAGTTTCCTGAATATCCACCACCGTATCTGATACCGCCAATTTGCGGTATTTCATCAATATTGATATCTAATGCCAACACTTGATTTTGGGTATTAGCATGCGTGAATAATTGTTCTACAGAAAATGGTGCTTTATTTCTTAAATAGAATCCATTGAATACACTACCTGCAGCCATTGATACCAGCGAACTGTTATTGATTTCACTTGCAGGAATGGTTAACACTACATTACCAGCAACATCCAATATTTGTATATCATTTACTAATCCACCATGAACAATGAATATTTCAGGACCAGCCCCTGGTACTATTGGGCTATCAAAAACTACTTGGTGATTTACAGGAGTTACATCTCCACAATCTTGAAATGCAGTACCCATATCAAAATCACCCAATACCCTTAATGCTGTTGATTCAGACATAGTAGTAGCAGATAAATCCCAGAAACGATTGGCATTACCTCCCGGTACAGGGTTCGCTGTAAGTGTTGATAATACCAATGAAGACCGTATTGCATTCGCAGGAGTAATGGTTTTCTGTTGTCCATTATGTGTGTAAGTGATTGAAGTAATACTTCTTCCAACAATTGTTCCACTATTTACTGTAGTAACTCTTTGACCGTTGTTATTTCCTCCAGGAAGTAAGAAACTGTAAGTTAATGGTCCTCCACTATTATCGGTACTGCCATTATTCACTTGTGCTGCAGTAACTGTAGCTGTTCCTGTTTGATCAAGTGTAACAGTAACTGGTTGAGCAATTGCGGTTGGTGCTTGGGTATCTTTTACTACTGTAATAGATACATTACAAGTTCCAATTTCACCAGAAGTATAAGTGGTTACATAAGTATTGGTGGATGTTCCAATTGGGAATGCACTACCACTGGCAATACCTGCTGTTTGCTCTCTAACACCTGCTATGTTTGGAATTTCGAGTACATAGCTTAGAGGGTAAGTGTTCGTTAAATCATTCCAAAGTCCGCCAGGAAGATTGTTAAGATGAACTGCATCCTCATTACCATTATTATTCGGCTCTCCTGCAGCCCAATTCGTGTATTGTACTTGTTCACCATTTGACCAAACAAAAGTATTTCCTGTATAAATACGATTGAGTCCAATCCATACATCACCTACTGGAACATTGCTTGAAATAAATTGATGGTCGTGTGCTGAGTGAATAGTGGCTAAATAACCGCCCTTGGCTCTTGCATCTGCTTCAGCTGCAATCCATCCAAACAAACCATTTGATTTATAATAAGCATTGCCATTATACAAACCTAGATATGTAAAGCCTGGTAAATTTTTATTTACAATCGTACCACAATCTGTAGTAGTTGTTAAAGGAATATTCACCACGGCAGTATTTAAACCTGGGTCAGCATTAACGTTAATATTAGTAGGGCATACATTTTGAGCTGCACAGGCTGATATACCAGCAATCGTTAAGTTTCCATCTACATAATTAATGGTATAGTTCGATGGTCTAGTTGTGTCAGACACTACTTCATATTCAGAACCCAATAGTCCAATCAGGAAGTCTGGTGGTGGAGGTACTTGCAATTGCAAGTTGGCACTAACAGTATATGTTCCTGATGCAGTAATAGGTGGTGTTACAGCTGATCCACCTGCATTTTTAATGGTATAAGTTGGAAGTCCTTTTAACACATTGCCTACACTGTCTTCATTTTTAAATCCAGTAATACTATGGCTGAAGCTTAAGTTACTACCCAATGATCCAACCGTATCTTTTGTGGTAACGGTTAGCGTTGCAGGAGTAATAGTAAGAATTCCTGTTTCATACGTGATTTCAAAATTCTCTGCCATTAATGCTGGTGGTATAATGAAATGCTGACCTACCGTTGTTCCGGTAATCATTGGAATGGCTTTCAAGTCTTCTAGTGGATCTTGATCTATACTAGAGTCTCTATTAAAGTCTAGATCTGTTTGGTCAATGATTACAGCAACTTTAATATTGCTGGTATCTGATTCACCTGCTACCGTATTTGAATTCACAATGGCTCTGCTATTCACAATCGCTCTTGAATTAACGATGGCTCTGCTATTAGCTAATGGATCACCACTATAAGTGCCATTTACAATCGCTCTTGAGTTTACAATCGCTCTTGAATTTACAATTGCTCTTGAGTTTACAATGGCTCTTGAGTTCACAATCGCTCTACTACTGGTTAGTGTTGATGTTGAAGTTTGTGTTGCGGTATCATAATTAAAGTCTAATACAACAGATGCTGGAACGTCTACCACTTTAGTAGGTGCTGGTAACAGGGTAGTATCATTTACATAAGTAGTATCATATAATTGAATCCCATTTACAATGGCTCTTGAATTCACTATAGCTCTGCTGTTCACAATTGCTCTTGAATTAACGATGGCTCTAGAATTCACAATGGCCCTGCTACTTACCAATACACCCATATTCACGATGGCTCTTGAGTTTACAATGGCCCTTGAATTTACAATGGCTCTTGAATTCACGATGGCCCTTGAATCTACTAAAGCAATTACACTGGTATCTAAGATAGACTCATGTGAAATTTTAAGCGAATCGGTTAATCCACTTCTAAAACCTCCACTCAATGTAGCGGTTGGGTCAATAACATAATTAAATTTAAAATCATTGATTCGATCACCATACACCAAAGTCTTGTCTTGCGGTGTTACTTTGATATTTAGTTTCTTAACTGTTAATACGCCTGGAACAAATTCATAGTTGTATAACTGTAATAAATTTTGATCGGCCAATGATAAACTGGTGGTATCAAAAGGAGATACTGGTTGAATGGCATATTTACCTACATTGGTTAATTGCCAAACCGAATTATTGAATTGTAAATTATTGAGTTTTAAAGCTGCCAATGTAAGATTGGTTGAATCTAACGGTACGCCATCAACTGTTACTTTATAAGTAAATGCAGGGGCTGCTTCTCCGTATTTTTTCTCTTTATTGTCAACAATAACTTTCACAATCTTTCTTGCGTCATCAAACAAGCGTAATGTTTCAGAAACACCTCCATCCAATTGACTACTAGAAATAGCAGTGGTAGATAATTGCACTGTAGGATTTCCGCCAACATAAGGGGGAATCACTGCTGTTGCGGTTTTATCACTAATAACATTAGTTGTAATTGCAACACCATTAAACTGAATCTTAGTATCCGTAGACAAATGTTCTCCATTCACTTTTAATCTAGATCCAGGAATAAAATTGGAATCACCCATTGAGACCAAAGAGTTGAGTTTTGGTGTAGGCTTTGCAAATGTTTTCAACATAGCATCCGCTTGCAATAAACCTGCTCCAGAAATTCCAGCTCCGTTTCCATTGTACATTGGATAGGCAGTACTTTGCATTAAGTTCTTAATATCGGAAGGAGTAAGTGATTGATTAGAAAACTTTTGTTTTGCTTCTATCAATAATGCTGCTGCACCTGCTACGTGTGGGGCCGCTGCAGATGTACCAAAGAAGTTAGGGAATGCATCTCCATCAATATTTTGACCTCCCATATTTACCGTGGTATTCACACCATTGGGTGCACTGATATCTGGCTTATTTCTATTGACATTATTCACCATTGTTCCTCCTCTTGAAGAGAAAGAAGCAACAGTTGGAACACCACCAAACTCTGGTGTATTGGTATATAATACTGCTCCAACAGCAATAGCACCAGCAGCATTGGCTTGACCTACAATCGTTCCTTTTCCAGAGCCTGCTATTGGTTCAAGTATTGCTTCTCCTCTAAAAATGATGTACTTAAACTTAACATTACCGCCAAAAGTTTTGGTGATTAATATATTGGTTTCGGTATTCTCATTTACAGTGAATGGTAACACTTCAACTGCATCTCCTAAAAGATTGTTTCTATTAAATCCAAATAAAGTAGAGCCATCATTATTGGCTAAATAAATATCTAAATCGGTTTGAGCACCATTGTTGGTACCCAATGAATACATTTCGTCATCCCACTGTAATACGATGGTATATGTGCCTGGAACTAAAGTTAATTTCTGGTAAATGGAGTTTCCATAGTTATGTGCTTGTCCAGTTATGCCAAGCGGAGGTGTAGTCGGAGAAAAAGTAGCCTCATATGATTTTGTACCATAATTACCTGCTGCAGAAATATATGTTACACCAGCTGCGGCCACTTGGTCAACTGCTTTAGCTACAATCCCATCTCTAAAAAATGGTTCTGTTATATACGTGATATCATCTACAATTACATTGCAACCATTGTTGGCTAACTCTCTAATACCGAATGCAAAATCTCCCGGACTAATAAAGCCTGTTCTAAATGCGAGGTTGGCTTTAGGTGCAATATCGTGCACAAGTTGTAGCATGGCTCTTCCTTCATCCGATTTTTTGCTGAATGGATAATCTTGTAAAACTTGAACAGGAGTAGTATTTCCGTTGGGATTATTGACGCCGGGTAGGTCGCCATTCATCACATCGGCTAATGCAGGATTATTGGGGATGGTATTATAACTATCTGATAATACACCCACTTTTACGCCAGCACCATTTACATTAAAACCTGACTTAACAATATTAGACCGGATGGCTTGATCCCCTTGTGAAATGGTTAAACCAGACTTAGTTAATGGTTCATACAAGGGCCTTGCAAATCTGAGTAAACTGGTTTGTTGATTTAAGTTCAATAAGTTGGCAATCGGGAAGCTTCCA
>CALRUG020000184.1:0-5353 GCA_943371295.1 Synechococcus sp. UW140
CGTTTTAGTGTAAGTCAAAATTCCTGCTGGTTGTTGATGCCAGTTTTTAAAACCGATACTGTATGAAAACCTGCTCTTAAATTCTTTTACAAATTCTGCTTGGTAAATATTATTGTATAACCAACGTTCATTATTCCCTCTTTTAAAAGACAATAGAAAGTTATCTTCTTGTACAAACTCTAAATCTTGACCAGGAATTTTTGTATCACTTTGTGCACTAATCCTGATATAATTCATTGGGAAAGTGTAAATAGATTTATTATTCAAAGAGTAAGTTGCACTTAAAAAACCCTTCCATTGTTGGTCTTTAAATCCATAAGCCCCATAAGTTTCAAAATACAAACGTTTACTCATTGCCGGTGTAGTCCTACCTCCAAATCGCAGTCTAAATCCTTCTACAGGATTGAAACTATAAAAGGTATTCACTGGTCCAATTTCTACAGGTCCTAAATTTCCATAACCAGCAAATAATAAGGTAAACAATGCCATGGTCCTTCTGAATGATGGCATTTTTTCTAAACTATCTATATTGCTGTATACTTTAGATTCTGGAACAGACAAAGGATTATGTCGTTTAGCAGCCCAAAAACTATCTGGCATTTTGGTAATTATCTCATCATTTCGAACAATTGCTGGACCTTGATATAAACTATCTGGTCGTTTAGTATTCGTGGTAAATCCTTTATAGGAAACAGTTCGTTCACCAAAGAAACCACCACTGGTACTGCTTTTGCTTAGTCCCATATCAGCCATCAAATTACTTTTGATTAAATGATAGCGTTTATCTGGGCCTCGCTCAAAATCTAAATCAGCATATAATTCTTTGATCCAATTGATATTGGCATTTCTACTAATAAACATATTAATTTTCTGTACCGCATAGTTGCCATCTAGCGTAATAAACATCGTGCCTCTGAAAAGCAAATCATTCGTATTACGAGGAGTAAAATACATTTTCACCAACTTGGTACCATATTCGTCGGTAATGGTATCCCTGATATAATACATATAAAATGTAGGTGCTGCATTAGCAATGGGACTTAGAAATTGATAAGCAAAAATGGGAATATTATTCTCGTAGATATCAATATTCTCGTACAAACGATTTAATAAAGAGCTTAACCCTTCATTGTCAATATAGCTGCCATAATTCACTTTTTTCTCTCCTAGAATAAAAGATTTGGTTGTAGCAGGATCTTTTCTAAGGTATTGTTTTGAAATTCGCTCTTCCATATAAATGGGCATCAAAATTTTGCCATTTAATTTTGAGCTATCTCTATTCTCAAATAAAAACTTATACTTTTTTAAAAATCGTGAATCAGTTACTTTTTCATTTGAATTACTTAAAGCCGCTTGGATTTTTTCGTACTGCTCATATTCTACATAATCATAACTAGCCGTTCGGTTACTGTCTCTATTTTCAATCACTCTTCTTATTAACTCTACCGCAGGATTGTCTTTATTTCTGTATTTGGCTCTTTTATTGGTATTAACCGTAACATTGGTAAGTAAACTAGGATCTGGTCCGAGTTCAATATTCATTTCCTGCATTTTATATCTAGCTACAGTAAACTGTACTTGCCTAAATCCAACAGAAGAAACGACTACCTTATTAATGGATGTATTGGTGATAATCATGTAACGACCCAAACTATCGGTCACAACTCCTCTCCCCTTCAAAAAATATACACTTACGCCTTGTAAAGGACGTTTAGTAAGTGAGTCAACTACAATCCCCTTAACCACCGTTTCTTGCGCACTGATTGTAGATATAAAGAACATCATTAAAAATGATACAAATATGTTGAACCCAATTTTGTCTTTCATAGACCTTATTTATTTAAAAACGTATTTACCTTGTAGTAAGTAATTATAAAATACACCCACTAAAAGGGATACCAATATTTTAGAAAAAATATAGTTGGCATGCATTAAGTTGACCATTAAAGCCATGCCCCCAATATTCAAAAAAAAGTTACCAATCCAAACCAAAATATACCTAAATGCTTGCTTAGGAATCGACTTATCACTTGCTTTAAAAACCCAATTTCTTCCTAATAAAAAATTAACTATCCCACCTGAAAAAGTTCCAATGGCCGCCGCAGCTATCGCGTACACTTGCATTACTTCAACTAAAAATACAGTCAAAGCAAAATCAGTTGCAGTAGCAATGAACGATGATAACTGGGCCTTAAAAAAAATGGGTTTTACCATAAATTCAAATACAATAGTAGTTGTAAAACTGCATTACTATAAATTCCAGCCAAAATATCATCACTCATTACCCCCCAACCTTTAGGCCATTGCTCTAATTTACGAATCAACAAAGGCTTAGCGATATCAAAAAACCTGAACAAAACCAATGCTACTAAACTATTTACAACTGTTACAGGAATAAATAACAAAGAAACCATCATACCAGCCACTTCGTCTATTACTACTTTGCTGTTGTCTTTTCCCCAGCCCAATTCTACTTGATTTGCCCCCCAGACACCATAGATTGTCACCAATGCGGTTGACAAAATAGCAACTATGGAACTAGGCTCTTCTATTGCAACAAACCATAAAAAGCTTGTTGCAATAGCAGCCACTGTACCACCACCTTTTTCAATAAAACCGATACCAAAAAAGCTGGTCAGTATTTGGTGTAATTTTATCATAGTGCTTCTACTACATCTTGATAATAATCTAAGCCAAGATGTGTAATCAAATCTTCACCCATAATATGACGCAAAGTATTTTGCAGCTTAATGAGTTGCTTAAAAATATCGTGCTCAGGTCTTAATCCTGGCAATGTTTGTGGCGATTTAAAATAAAAAGATAACCACTCTTGAATTCCACTCATATTAGAACGCTTAGCCAAATCCATAAATAAAGCAAGGTCTAATACTATTGGTGCGGCTAATATTGAATCGCGACACAAGAAGTTTATTTTGATTTGCATAGAGTATCCCAACCAACCAAAAATATCTATATTATCCCAGCTCTCTTTATTGTCTCCGTGTGGAGGATAATAGTTAATTCTAACCTTATGGTACAAGTCGCCATATAATGCTGGATTAATTTCTGGCTGTAAAATATCTTCTAATACACTTAGTTTAGATACTTCTTTGGTTTTGAAATTATCTGGATCATCTAATACCAATCCATCTCTATTACCTAAAATATTGGTGGAGAACCAACCTTTAATACCCAACGCTCTTGCATGTAACCCTGGGGCCAAAACGGTCTTCATTAATGTTTGACCAGTTTTAAAATCTTTACCAGCAATGGGCGTTTGTGTTTGCTTAGCCAATGCTTCTAATGCAGGAATATCAACGGTTAAATTAGGGGCCCCATTTGCAAAAGGAATACCCAACTTTAAGGCCGCATAAGCATAAATCATACTCGGAGCAATGGCAGGATCACTATTATGTAAGCCCGCTTCAAATGCTTCAATGGTTTCATGCACTGCAGAAGTTTCAATGTATTTTTCAGTTGAACCACACCATACAATTACTACTCTTGAGCAATTATTGTCTTTTTTGAATTGCTCAATATCATTAATCACTTGCTCAGCAAGATCGTATTTAGATTTGCCTTCTTTAATATGCGTACCATCTAAATTTTTAATGTATTCACGATCAAAAACTGCTTTCATTGGCTTTATTGCTTCCAACTCAGGTTTTACCGCATGCAACAACATAGGCTCCAATACTTTTGCATTGGCAGCAGCTTCAAAAACATTGTCTGCATATACATCCCATCCACCAAATACGATATCGGTTAAATTTGCCAAAGGCACAAAGTCTTTAATTAACGGGTATCTATTTTCCGTTCTTTTTCCCAAACGAATATTCCCCATTTGCGTTAAAGCGCCAACAGGCTGAGATAACCCTTTATTTACTGCAATTACACCTGCTATCATGGTTGTACCTACGGCACCTAAACCAGGAATCAAAATACCCAATTTCCCTTCAGCAGGGGCGATGTTTTGTTTCATACGTTGTCTTCTTTTATATTATATTATTTATTTTTTAATCCATTTACCATCAGATTAGAAATAGCTCCAATTCGATGCTCCAACCCCATCAATTTATTGTTGAAAAAGTCGCGCTCAATTCCTCTAATACTACTAACTACTACAGATGGCAGTAAATCCATATCCTGTGTTATCGCTTGATTAAACTCGCCAGTATTAACACCAAATTCCAAAATGGACCTAATGAGATTGGTTTCTTTTAAAGAATATTCATTCGATAATCCTTTTGCACAGGAAGTATGTTCAACAAAATCACCGCAGACCAAGCGGTATAAGTTCAACATATTGCTAAGAACTTTAATTCTTGTAACAGCAAAAATCTTTAATTTTTCTTCGGCAGAATTGGCTGTTTCAACGGCAATTTGGGTTTGATTGAACACTTCCTGGAGCTCCTTTTGAAGAACTTCCTCAAAAATCTGCTCTTTACTCTGGTAGTAGTAATAAAGTGTGCTTTTCCCTTTTCCTAGGGCTTTGGCAATATCTTCCATGGTGGTTTTCTTAAGACCATAAGTTTGGAACAGCTTTTGAGCTTCTCTGATAATGTCTTCTTTGAAAATCTCCTCTTTTACCATAAACTTTTAGACCAAAATGGTTTTGGAGTCCAAAAGTACAATAAATAGGGCTAACCTTAATCTTAAGAAAAACTTAATATTCCATTTTAGCCTTCCATTAGTTTGAGTTAAAATATAAGTATAGGATGATAATTGAGGAAAATGATGCCATGATTTACAAGACTAGCTTTAAACATCCTAAGTATTCACCATGAAGAAAAATACAAAAAGATGATAATTAAGCAAATCTTGGGTTTCAATCTATTAGTTTTTGGCATTGCTTGTTCTACCCCACAAAAAACCAAGACAACAACGGAAATAGTAGAACCCAAAAAAATAGTACTTTCTTATGCTCAACAGATTATTACTACACCAAGCACTAGCTTAGGCTTAGACAGTTTCTACAAAAAATTCGCAGACGCATATGGTATCCCGATTGTTTCTTCATCAAAAGTGCCGGACGATGCTTTATTAATCGCTAGAGATATAGTGAACTATATGCTTGTTAAACGCCCGGATATTCGATCTACTTTAATCAAGCAAAAAGCAAGGGTTTTAGTGATGGCAGAAACTGAGATGGAAACAGATCTTCCTGAAAGAAGAAATTGGAAAAAGCCTACTAAGGATGATCGAAGGCTTACTCCAGGAGAGCGAGACAATTACGATAAACCGGGAGGAATCGCCAGTATGTCTGATCGAGAATATTGGAATAGAAGAGCCAGAGGAATGGGCGGCACCGTTACCTCTTGTGCTGAAGAAAATCTGCTGGGATACCCCAATA
>CALRUG020000185.1:0-5346 GCA_943371295.1 Synechococcus sp. UW140
CAGTTGGTAGTGTATGATGAAATAGAACCCACCCTAAGGGCTTTATGCGAAGACGTGATCTTGAATAGAAACAACGACAACAACGAAGCAACAGAAAAATTAATCCAACACGCTGAAACCGTAAAGGCCAAGGGCAAAGTAGAAGTAAAAGATGAAGCCTGGAGAAAAGAGCCCGTTGAAAAAAGATTGGCCCATTCATTAATCAATGGTATTACCGATTATATAGACGAAGACACAGAAGAAGCCAGACAAAAATATCCAAGACCATTGGATGTAATTGAAGGCCCGTTGATGGATGGCATGAATATCGTAGGCGATTTATTTGGAGCAGGCAAAATGTTTTTACCACAAGTGGTAAAGAGTGCCCGCGTAATGAAGAAGAGTGTGGCCATTTTAACGCCTTATATAGAGCAAGAAAAAGAAGACAGAAAACAAGCCCACTTAGCGGCAGGAACAGTGAACGAGGAAACCGCAGGTGCAGCAAAAATATTATTGGCCACTGTTAAAGGAGACGTACACGATATTGGAAAAAATATTGTGGGTGTTGTGCTAGGTTGTAATGGCTATGATATTGTAGATATGGGGGTAATGGTACCAGCAGATAAAATATTAGAAGCAGCAGAAAGAGAGAAAGCAGATATTATAGGATTAAGTGGATTGATTACGCCATCCTTAGATGAAATGGTGCATATAGCCAAGGAAATGAAGCGCAGAAATATGAAGCAGCCATTATTAATTGGAGGTGCTACCACATCCAGAATGCATACAGCTGTAAAGATTGCACCAGAATACCAAAATGGTGTAGTGCATGTATTAGATGCATCTAGAAGTGTAACGGTTGCGGGTTCTTTATTGAATAAAGAGCTAAAGACCCCATTCTTAGAGGAATTAGTACAAGAGTACAGCAAACTAAAAGAAGGATTCGACAACAAAAAATCCGTAAAGCAATACCTGCCTTATGCAGAGGCATTGAAAAATAAAGTGGCTATTGATTGGGACAGTTATACTCCCCCTACACCTAGCTTTACAGGCACCAAAGTATTTGACCATTATGATTTGAATGAGTTAAGAACATTCATAGATTGGAAACCGTTTTTCATCACATGGGAAATGCATGGCAATTTTCCAGCCATCTTAACCGATGAAGTGGTAGGCGCAGAAGCCACCAAATTGTACAATGATGCCAATGCTTTGTTAGATAAAATCATAGCAGAAAAATGGTTAACGGCAAAAGGCGTGATAGGATTTTGGGAAGCAGCCAGTAACCATGACGATGTAGAAGTACGAACAGAAAAAGAGAAAGTGCAATTGTGTTTTCATCGCCAACAAATCAAGAAAGCACCTGGACAACCCAATTTATCTTTGGCCGATTTTATCAGCCCAGCAACTGCTAATAAAAAAGATCATATTGGTGCATTTGCAGTAAGCATCCATGGCATAGAACCTCATTTAGAAAAATTTGAAGCGGCACACGACGACTACAATAAAATTATGTTGCAAGCATTGGCCGATCGATTTGCAGAAGCATTTGCAGAAGCATTGCACTTGCATACCCGTAAAGAATATTGGGGATACGATGCACAAGAACAATTAAGCCCCGAAGAATTAATTAAAGAACAATACAAGGGCATACGCCCAGCACCGGGCTATCCAGCTTGCCCTGACCATACAGAGAAATATAAGTTATTCGATTTGTTGAATGCACAAGACAATGCAGGTATTTCACTGACAGAAAGCTTGGCCATGTATCCAGCATCATCAGTTTGTGGTTGGTATTTTTCGCATCCGCAGAGTCAGTATTTTGGAATTGGCAAAATTGAGCAAGACCAATTTAAAGACTATGCAGCCCGCAAAGGCATGGACGAAGCCACTGCGGAGAAATGGTTGAGGCCGATATTGTAAAAGAATCTACCTTTTCTCAAAAAACCACCACAAACGTTTGCGGGGTTTCACAGTATAATTCTTTCTTACATAAGTGCTGATATGGTGGCCTGCTTCGTGTACATCATCGGTTAATAGGACCAGCTTTAAATCTTCTTTAGAGATAGTGCCTTGCTCTGCCATGAATGCACAATAATCCATTAGGGGTTGATAATATTCTTTCCCAAACAATACCATGGGGAAATCATTGATGGTCTTGGTTTGTATTAGGGTTAATGCTTCATAAAACTCATCCATGGTGCCAAATCCGCCGGGCATACACACAAATGCATAAGAGTATTTCACCAACATCACTTTTCGTACAAAGAAATATTTAAGCGTTATCGATTTGTGTACATAGGGGTTTTCATGTTGTTCAAAGGGCAGTTTAATATTAATGCCCACGGATTGTCCACCATTTTCAAAAGCGCCCCTATTGGCTGCTTCCATTATTCCTGGGCCTCCGCCTGTAATGGTGGTGAATCCCATTTCAGCAATATGCTTCCCTATATCCTGTGCAGCTTTATAATAAGGATGATCTTCCTTGAATCTTGCACTTCCAAATACCGTTACACAAGGGCCTAAAAAATGTAAGAATCGAAACGACTTGATAAATTCCGAAAACACATCCCAGGCAAACTTTAACTCGTTAATTCTTGGTTTGGGACCATCTAAATACACTGCTTCTGTTGGGGGAATGATTCTGTCTAAGGGTTTCTTCATTTTGACTTACATTTAATACCGAATTCAAATTAATACATTCTAACAAGTCTAGCCCGATAATTGTAGCACTAGTTGTATGCAAAAAACAATTTTTACATTTTATATGGTTTTATTGAGTGTGGCGGTTGTTCATGCTCAAAAAATGGTTCAGCCTGGGAATTTTCAATGCATTTCTTTGCATGGGCCTTTAATGTATTATTGGAATAATCCAACTGTTGCCACTCAGTTTACCCAAGACCTAAACCAACAACTACTTACTAAAAAAGGATATTCCTTAGGAAACAACCCAATTCGATTTTCTATTTTAAAAAATATCAAAGAATTCAACTCCAGTAATAGCAATACCACAAGCTTTCCAATCATTCATATGAAACTGGCCGAATACCCTGCCAGCTTATACCTTAAACAATTCTATCCCGATCAATTAAACGATTCAAGTCAACAAGGCATTCAGTCTGTGCTGTTGGTAGAATTGAGTATTCAAAACAATAGTGCTGCCGAAGTTTTTAATAGAAGCTTAGAAGTGTTTATCAAGAAAAGCAATGCAATTGGCTTTGGCATTCCGTTTAATAATTTGCATTTAAGTGCCAAAGGATTTAGTGAGCTGATGAAAAAATCGGTGGAGATTATTTTAGACAGCAATAACCTGAATGAACAAATTGAGTTAAAAGCGTCTCCTCCTATGATGGGTGATAATTTCATTATTGGCGCTATTACCAACTTGTCTAAAATTGCCATTGAAAGCAAAGGGCTATTCAGTAAATATGCATACAATGGTAAAACAGAATTGATTAGGTGGGATGAACAACGTTACCAAGAAATCATTTTAAGGGGTAAAAATAAAACTGCATTAGACCCAATGCTGAACAGCATTATTGCTGCAAAGGAAAAAGAAAATCCTCAAGCCATTTTTGTTTATCTACTTCAAGATGCTAGGAATATTGTGCTAAATCGAAATTATCAATTGGTGATTCCGGCTAGGGTTTCAGGAAATTCGAATACAAGAATCAGCAATATGCCAATTGTAGAACCCTTAGAAGGAAACAATAACTTTTTATTCAATGAAAAAGATACGATTGCCCATTTTAGTATTGAAACAGATAAATTGGATAGCACTAAAAAAATATATCCCTATTTATCAAGCAATGGAATAGATAGTAATTCATTAAGCAGAATCAACGACTTTAATAATGCAATTAATTTTGCTTCGCTTTATTATTTAAAAGGTACAATTCGCAACCAAGCTTTTAGTATAGAAGTGGGTGAATTTTTTAGAGCCATTTATTTAAAAAATGAAAGAATTGTTCTACTAAGTGGAATGCAACAACCCGAAAGGATGGTTATCTTTAACCCCAATATTTCAACTGAGTTGATTAACGAATTAATTTTACTCAGTTACAATCGTTTCTTTCAATAGTATTTATGCGCATTATTTCATACAACGTTAATGGCATCAGGGCTGCCATAAAAAAAGGCTTTGACGAATGGTTGCTGTCTGATCCCGCAGACATTATTTGCTTGCAAGAAAGCAAAGCCACCAAAGAAGACATTGACCATGCTGTATTCGACAAAGCGGGCTATCATAGCTATTGGTTTACTGCACAAAAAAAAGGTTATAGCGGGGTGGTAATACTCACTAAAATAAAGCCAGATGCAGTACACTATGGCAGCAATATGGAACAAAGTGATTTGGAAGGTCGTGTAATCCGTGCAGATTTTGGAGACATTACTATAGTGAATGCCTATTATCCTTCTGGCACCAGTGGTGATGAAAGACAAGCTTATAAATATATATGGCTAACCCAGTTCCAAGCGTTTTTAGATGAGTTAAAAAAAACAAGGCCGAATTTAATTGTAGTGGGCGATTATAATATTGCGCACGAAGCAATCGATATTCATGACCCTAAAGGCAATAAAAAATCATCTGGTTTTTTACCAGAAGAAAGAGCATGGATGACCCAATTCTTAAACAATGGATGGGTAGATAGTTTTAGGCAATTGCATCCAGAAACAACGGGGGCTTATAGTTGGTGGAGTCAACGCTTTCCTTCTGTTCGTTTACAAAATAAAGGTTGGCGCATCGATTATATCTGCTTAACCCAAGAACTGGGCAAAAAACTAAAAGCAGCGGCTATTTATCCCGATATCAAACACAGCGACCACTGTCCTATTTATGCTGAAATAAAATAATCATGTTTATATATAATGTAACTACCAAAGTAGCACACACCATTCATACCGATTGGTTTCATTGGATGAAAAACGAACATATTCCGGCTGTTATGGCAACCGGGTGCTTTACTCATTTTCAATTTGTACGTTTATTAGAAACGGATGAAGAAGATGGCGTTACTTATGCCGTGCAGTATCATGCTGAAGCCAAGGCCGATTATAACCGCTACATTGAATTGCACGCAACTGCTCTGCGCAATGATACAATACAGAAATGGGGCAACCAAATGATGGCTTTTAGGTCAATTATGCAGGTTGTGAATTGAGTGTGGATAGTTTTAGAAAACAAATTTGGTATTTAAAAATCTTCCTTATATTCCTTTGAAACCCTTTATGGCATTGAATTGCATAAAAAACCGCTGAAACGCTTTAATACCAAGGATTTCAGTGATTTACCATGTAGATTTTACACTTTTTATTTTCCTTTCAATTCCTCGTCAACCCTTTATTAATAAGGCTTTTAAGCCAAAC
>CALRUG020000186.1:0-5242 GCA_943371295.1 Synechococcus sp. UW140
AGTTATTCGGACTTTGTCTAAATTATCCGATAAAAAAATTGTAGCCATACAAGATCATAAAGTGTTTTATAAATGAATGTTCCCCGTCTTCTTAAAATAGGAATGCTCAACTTGGTTTTAGTAGCCATTATCGGGGTTCTAATGCGGTATAAAATTGGTTTTGAATTCATATGGGTTAATCAGAAGAATTTACAATTAGCTCACTCGGGTTTTGCTTTTTCAGGCTTCGTTTCTTTTTTATTAATGGTATTTGTTGTTGATTCTATAAAAAATGTATTAGATATTAATCAGTTGGGAATTTTTAATAAACTGATTTACTTCAATTTGTTTTTTTCTTACACTACCTGTGCCTTATTTTTTTTGAACGGCTATGCAATCTCCTCTGTAATATCACAAATGACTGGGTTAGTTTTTGGGGCAATTTTTATCATAAAGCTATTACTCGTTTTACCCCTGTACAAACAAACTCAAGTTTCAAATTGGTATAAAGCAGCCGGTATTTTTTATTTGGTATCTCTATTAGCCAATATTTGGCTTTTATATATGTTTATTACTGGAAGGAAAACCCAGTATACTTATTTAGCAGCAACTTATTGGTTCTTGCATTTTCAATACAATGGCTGGTTCTTTTTTGGGTGCATTGGGCTATTTTTTAATTGGTTATTAAATAACCAGTTATTGTCTAAGCGAAGTGGGGGAGGCTTTTGGTTATTTTCGATCAGCTGTATTCCTGCTTATGGGCTCTCAGTATTATGGCTAAAGCTTCCTTTTTGGTTATATGCATTGATTGTAGTTTCGGCTTTAATGCAATTGGTTGGCATGATGCGGTTGTGTTTATTGGTTTTAGGAAAAGAAGTACGAACAATCCTAAAACCCAGCAAAACATTATTGCTATTGCTCTTTGTTTCAATAGGGGCACTCTTGGTGAAGATTATTCTACAGACTGGGTCTACCATTCCTTTTATCAGTAAGTTGGCTTTTGGTTTTAGACCAATTGTCATTGCTTATTTGCATTTGGTTTTATTGGCTTTTACCGCATTATTTCTGATAAGTTATATTCATTTAAATAAGTATTTTTCATTCAATAAACGCAATCTGTTTGCCACCCAACTATTCGCCATATTTGTGGTTTTGAATGAAATTGTTCTAGGAACCCAGGGCATTGCTTCACTCAGTTATACAGTAGTCCCTTTGGTAAATGAGCTATTATTAATTATTGCCATTATGCTGCTAGTTTCGAGTTTTTTAATGGTCCCGCTTCGGTCTAATAAACCTTGATTTTACTTGTGATTACAATCATAAAAAAAGGTAGCGCTATGTAAGAACTTAGCAAAAACCTTAAATCTCGGTTATGAAAAAAAATGCAATTATTTTATCGGCCATGCTATTGGTATGTAGCATAGGATGTTCAAACGCCAATTCATCTAATGAGCCAGAAAGCGCTAGCTCGGCAACTGCTACAGAAAACGGGGCTGGTCAATCTGCTGTAAAAGATGAAACATCAAGCCCCAATATTGTTCAAGTTGCAGTTGGTAGTAAAGATCATAGTACGCTTGTTGCTGCCGTAAAAGCTGCAGATTTGGTTGATGTTTTGAGTAATGCCGGCCCATTTACTGTTTTCGCACCAACCAATGCTGCTTTTGAAAAGTTACCTGCAGGCACAGTAGATGAATTATTAAAGCCAGAAAAGAAAGCGGATTTAAAAAATATTTTGGAGTACCATACTTATGTAGGAGTGTTGAAAGCAGAATACATGCAGGATGGTCAAGAATTTGAGCAAGTGAATGGGGGAAAAGTAAAAATTACCAAAAAAGACAATAAGCTGTTTGTTAATGGTTCAGAAGTTGTAGCTTCTATTGTTACTTCAAATGGGATTATTCATGTAATTAATGATGTGCTTTTACCTAAATAGTTGAATTAACTAAACATTTTAATTTGCATTACAGTGGCAATACTCAGTGCTCTTTGCTTTGCTAGTTCTGCTTTATCGCCTTCAAACAGTTCTTCAACAGTTTCATTAAACAAACTAGTCCATCTCTGAAAATGCTCCATCTTCATGGGGCATTTTTGATGTATGGATTTGTGTTTTGCCATCGGATTCCCCTCATAAGTTCCAGAGAAGAATAAAATATTTTCCCAGAATCCATACATGACTGGCAAATGTACTTCCCAATTTACTGGTACAATTTCGGTAAAGAAAAAAGCGATTAAAGGATCTTTTTTTACTTTATTGTAAAAGCTATTAATTAATAACTCTATATCAGCCCTGTTGGTTATATCGTTTTTCATAAAGTGATTTTTTAAGTAAGCAAATACAACTATTCATAAGTCTTTTCTCTTAAATCTAAATAAGGAATAGAGAAATGGTAATACAATCCATAGAATCAACAATCCAAATGAGACAATCATGCCATTGGTTGTGCCAAAGAATTCTTTAAAAATCGCTCCTGTGTACCCCATGATTGCGGAAGTGTCTAATTGTAGCAAAATCATAATCCTTGAAAGATCGATAGGACTTAAAGCCGTCATTAGAACCATTGGTTTTTCAATAGGATAATCAGCGAATTGAAAAAGCAAAAAGAGCAATATTCCATCAAATAGTAGTGCAAAGTATATCCATAGAATTATGGTTAATCCAATGCCTTTCGCTTTGTCCTTATATACGATGGTACAAAGCATTGCCAATGAAACAAAGATGGTCGTAATCAATATACCAATACCAATCATTAAAAATGACAATGGAGCTTCAGCGAAAATCAGCAAAGGTATTCCAGCGCCAATAATAAAAGCGCTGATTAAACTACTATTTAAGCCCCAAAAAAAGCTAATCCATATTTTTTTCCTTTTTATTGGATGGCTGATCAATAGCTCAATAAATTCAGTACTATTATAAATATAAATTGCTGAGAATAGAATAGAAACCAATGGTATGGTTAATAAAATCAAATTTAATAACGTCAAAATACCTTTAGCGCTACTGTCTTCTAAAGTAAATGCAGACCAGCCAATTAAAGTCATTATGATGGTGTAAACCATTACAAACTTATTCTTCACGATGTCTAGCATTACATATTTAAATATTCTTCCCATATTGTGCTGATTGTAGAATTTGTAATATTGCGGTAGATATTTTGTCCGTTTGGGTAGATGATTTTAAAATAGCAACTGATTGATGAAATATAATATTCCCTTCTTGCATAAATATCAGTTCGCTAACCATATCATCTAATTCACTTAATAGGTGAGAGGTAATGATAATTAATTTTCCTTTTTGTTTTTCGAGCAGAATTTTTTGTTTGAGTATTTCAGCAGCTATTGGATCAAGACCAGCAGTTGGCTCATCCAATATTAAAATAACTGGATTAAATAGGAAAGCTAAAACTGCACTTACTTTTTGCATGGTGCCACCGCTTAGGGTACTCATTTTTTTATCTAACAGTAAATCAAGTTTATATGATTTATATAAATCAAGATCTAATTCAGTTTCACTATTTCTGATACCTTGAATCATATTAATGATTTGGCCTATTGTCATGTTTTGTGGGTATTTACCAATTTGAGGCATATACCCAATTTGTTTTTTGTATAACTCCCCTTTAAAAATGGACTGTTTGTTTACCCATATATTCCCAGTATCTGGAATGACCATTCCTAATATTATTTTAATTAGAGTGGTTTTGCCACATCCATTGGGTCCAATTAATGCGATGCATTCTCCTTTAGATAAGGAGAGATCAATGGTATTCAAAACCGATAGCTTTCCAAATTTTTTTGATATTTTTTCTATCTGAATCATAATTTCAACAAGTTCATCAAAGGTTTTTCATCAATAAAATTTTCGGGAGTAAGGCTTGGAATTTTCTTTTCCGATTGGTCTAATAGTGTTACAATAAGACTTCTATACAATAACATGGCTGTTGGATTGTTCTCTACTATCACAGCGTATAAACTCAATGGTCTATAAGGGACGTCTCCAATCTTATCTCTGTTTAAATCATATCCAGTGTATTTGTCCCAATAGTTGAATTGGAATTTATTTAACAAAAGCGTCCCATTTGTGCTTACATCAAATGTGTTTTTTAAAAAATTGTTGCTTTGAATCGTATTATCCATGCAGTTGGCTTGTATTTTTAGCCCCCATCCATTATTACTAAAAACATTTTTTTCTACTATGGTTCTATTGCAACCATCCATAAAAATGGCAGCGGTATTTTTATTGAAATGATTACCAGATAAATGGCAGTCTGAAATTTCTTTTAAGAGTATTCCATAAGCCGCATCCCCCCAATTCTCATTGAAAGTGTTGTTCATCATGGTAATTTTTTTTGAAAACATGACTGCAACACCTGCTCCATTTCTGCTGAAAATATTCGTAAAATAAGCGTCATTATTTGAATTCATAAAATGTAAACCATATCTAATATTATCTGTAACGGTATTCCTCCAGATAACTGAATTATTTACAAATTCAAAATAGATGCCATCTCTGCAACCTCTCATATTATTGCCAATTATTTGCAAGCTGTCGCTTTTCCAGCAGTGTATTCCATTACCTATAGTTTGTTCTTCTTTACCAAATGATATGATTTGATTGTTTTTAATGATACAGTGAGTGCTAAACTGAATATAGATGCCAAAGAAATTATCATATAATTCGTTATCAATGATCGCTATTCTTGTAGCGTCGTATACTTTAATACCTCCAGGATCATCTAAACTGGCGTAGCCTGAATGCTGAACTCTTAAACCTTGAATAGTAACATAACTTGATTTCACGGATACTACTTCATATTTTTTATCTCCGTCTAGTATAGGTCTATCAATTCCGATAATGGTGATGGCTTTATTGATTACTATATTCCCCTCTTTGTAAAGCCCCTTGTGAATATAAATGGTATCTCCATTTTCAGTTTTTGCTAAAGCAGCTTTGATGGTTTTAAATGGTTGCTTAATACCAACATGGAGTGTTTTTGCAATTACTGATTGATTGCTAATTAAGCATACTAGGCTGCTGAATAACCATTTCATCCTTATTTATTTATTTGTTCCCATGTAATCACATCTGTAGATATTGATTTAGCGAGATTTAATGCAGATTCCTTTATTGAAAACGCTGCAGTATTACTACCCATTGGGCTTTTTATTGATTCATGAATCACATACCAAGCAGAATGTGCTTGAATAAATTGATTATTGGCACTATAGTCAACCACATACTGTTGCGTCATGTTAATTTTCTCAT
>CALRUG020000187.1:0-5185 GCA_943371295.1 Synechococcus sp. UW140
GGTGCTGCAGGAGTACCAGAAAGAATTGAAGATCTTTTGGCATTAACTAATGCAGCATTGTCAAAAACCTGGAAAACCAATCAGTTGAATTATTATGTACTGGTTGATCGAATGGTGGTTAAAACATTTGAAGAGGAAGACCTGCATCGATTAGCCGATTCTATCGGAACTGCTTTTTTTGAAGGGCATGGAGAAATGTTTATTGAAGTCAACAGTAACCAAGTGTTGCACTTTAGCAATAAGTTTGAAGCTGATGGAATGCAGTTTGAAGAGCCCTCTCCCAATTTGTTTTCTTTTAATAACCCTTATGGTGCATGTACGGTATGTGAGGGCTTTGGGCAAGTTTTAGGAATCGATAAAGATTTGGTTATACCCGATAAGCGTTTGTCTTTGTTTGAAAATGCTGTTGCACCTTGGAAAGGAGAAAAATTGAGTTGGTGGAAAGAACAATTTATAAAAGGAGCAAGTAAATCAGGGTTCCCTATTCATAAGCCAATTATGGATTTAACCAAGGAACAGTATCAACAATTGTGGTCTGGAGTTGGAGCAGCACTGGGAATTGACGATTTTTTTAAGGAAGTGGAACAAAATTTATACAAAGTTCAATACCGCGTTTTATTAAGTAGGTATAGAGGAAGAACCAGTTGTAATGCGTGTGAAGGGTATAGATTAAGAAATGAAGCACTGTATGTTAAAATACATGGGAAGCATATTGGAGAACTCTGCAATATGCAAGTAAGCCATTTAAAAGATTGGTTTGATGCAATCAAATGGACTGAACAAGAGCTAGCAATTGGGAAAAGAATATTGTTAGAGATACACCAACGAATAAAAACATTGCTAGATGTTGGATTAGGATATTTAACATTAGAGAGATTGGCCAACACATTGAGTGGTGGAGAGAGCCAACGTATTCAATTAACAAGAAACTTAGGGAGTAATTTAACGAACTCACTCTATATTTTAGATGAGCCTTCCATTGGGTTACATTCTAGGGATACTCAACGCTTAATTGGCGTTTTAAAATCACTTCGAGATTTGGGTAATACAGTAGTGGTGGTTGAACACGACGAAATGATGATGCGAGAAGCAGACCATATCATTGATATGGGACCATTGGCTTCCCATTTGGGTGGCGAAGTGGTAGCTGCAGGCAATTATGATCAAATAATAAAAGATAAAAAAAGTTTGACTGGTAAGTATTTAACTGGAGAGTATAAAATTACACCTCCACAAAAAGTCAGAAAATGGAATAGTTTTATTCAAGTCGAAGGCGCTAGACAACATAATTTAAAAGACATCACAGTCAAATTTCCGTTGCACTGTTTTTGTGTAGTTGCAGGGGTAAGCGGAAGTGGAAAGACCACATTGATTAAGCAAATTCTTTATCCTGGTTTACAAAAATTGAAAGGTGAAGCTGCGGATAAAGTGGGCCTGCACAAAGCCATCACAGGTGATATTGAATCTATTTCACAAATTGAAATGATTGATCAGCAACCCATTGGTAAATCTTCAAGAAGCAATCCAATCACTTATATTAAAGCTTACGATGCAATTCGAGACTTGTATTCAAAACAAGGATTGGCTAAAATGCGTGGATTTCAACCCAAACATTTTTCATTTAATGTGGATGGTGGAAGATGTGATACCTGCAAAGGTGAAGGGGAAACGATTGTAGAAATGCAATTTTTGGCAGATGTGCATCTTACTTGTGAATCATGTGGAGGGAAAAGGTTTAAGGAAGAAGTATTAGAAGTGAAATACAATAATGCCTCTATACATGATATCTTAGAAATGATTGTAGACGATGCTTTTGAATTCTTTAAGGATGAGAAGCAAATCCAAAAAGCGATTAAGACCTTGCAAGATGTTGGTTTAGGGTATATTAAATTAGGCCAGAGTAGCAATACTTTAAGTGGGGGTGAAGCACAGCGTGTGAAACTTGCCAGTTTCTTAGGAAAAGGAAAAGGTATTGGGCATGTCCTCTTTATTTTTGATGAACCCACCACCGGTTTGCATTTTCATGATATTCAAAAATTGCTAAATTCTTTTAATGCATTGATAGAGCAAGGACATTCATTGATAGTAATTGAGCACAATACAGATGTATTAAAATCGGCAGACTGGTTAATTGAGTTAGGCCCAGAAGCAGGAAACGCAGGAGGGGAGTTGATATTTGCGGGCGTTCCGTCTGAATTAAAAAATAATAAAAAAAGCATCACAGCTCCTTACATTTAGTCAATGCGATTTATATTTAAGCGTAAATAATCAACGAACCAGTAATCCCCCCTAGTGATTAAAAACAAATTAGCAGTAACCACTTTGTTTGTCTCCATTTTTTTTGTTGCGATAGCTCAAAACAAACAAAAATTGGATAGTCTCATCAAAATATCTAACGAGTACAAATCGATGGATTCGCTTAAAATGCGGATGCTATTAAGGGTTTATAGTGAACTGGTTTATAATAAAAGACCAGTAGCAGAATTAAAGCGATATGCCGATTCTGCAAAAACGATTGCACTAAAATTGCCTAATAGAGATAATATTAGAAAATTTTATTTTAGACAGGGAGTCGTTCATCATGGTAAAGGTGAGTTTGCTGAAGCACTTGAAATATATAAGGAAGGAGTTGCATTGGTTTCAAAAGAAGGGGACAAAGATTTGCAAGCTGGGTATTATATGAGCATGAGTGATATCTATAATAAAATCACTGATTATACCAATGCGATTGATGTTAGCGAAAAAGCGATAAAACTGTTTTCAGAATTAAATAATCTAGGCGGACAAGCAAGTATTTATAATAATTTGAGTGGTACTTATATACAGTTGAAAGACTATACCACTGCTTATAAATATGCCACAAAGGCTTTGCCCATGTTTGAAGCGGAATCCCCCATGTCTAGGGGAGTAGGTAGTATCAAATTGGTTATAGCCAATATTTTACTGAATGCAGATGAAGCATCTTTAAAAAAGATTGGGAATGCAGGTAAGAATCGTTTTCTCCGCGTAATTAAACTGATGAAAGAGTCCATTCCCATTGCAGAATTAGAAAAGGACTTGGGTTTGAAATCAGAAATGCTGATTGCAATGGCAACTTCTTTTGAAAAATTGAATCAAATCGCAGATGCTACTAGGGCCTATGAATTGGCGCTTTCTGTTGCTATAGAAGGGCCAGATTTAAATGTTTTAGCAGCAACCTATGGCACAGTAGGTCGGTTTTTACATCGCCAACAGGTAAATCAAAAAGGAGTAAACTATTTGCATCGGGCTTTGGCTATGTCTACTCAGTCTGGTTTGTTAGAAGTGGAAAGAGAAGCTGCGGAAAGTTTAAGCAGCTATTACGAGCGCCAAAAGCAAATGGATAGTGCATTCTACTATTATAAGAAATTTTCAAACGTAGAGAATCAAATTTTTAATAAAGAAAAAGAAAATGAATTCACACGCAAAAAACTCAAGCTCGATTTTAGTATAAAAGAGAAGGAATATGCGGTTGAACAAGAAAAGATTAGCCAACAGTTAGCTGAAAAGAAACTAGAAATAAGTTTCAAGAATAAGATAGAATGGTTAATGGGAATATTAACCATGGTGGTTATTACTGCAGCTTGGTTTTTTTATAAGAGTAAAAAGAAAACGCAGGAGTTAAATGCTACCATAGAAGCGCAACGTCAATCACTTTCGGAATTGGTTCAAGTAAAAGACAAGATATTTAGTATACTAACACACGATATGCGAAGCCCTGTGAACAGCTTGATTTCCTTTGTTTATTTATTAGAAAACGAAGAAATTGATAAGAATCAGTTGACGCAATATGCAAAAGAGTTGGGTAATACCCTAAGAGGTACTTCCGCATTAATGGAAAACTTATTAAACTGGGCAGGTACCCAATTGCAAGGTTTTGAAACTAATATAGAAAATGTTTCACTCAAGATGGTAGTTGAAGAAGTGCTTGCATCGTTTAGTGCAACAGTAAAGCAAAAGAATATTCTTATAGAAAATTCAATCAATGAAAATGATTGGATAAAAACCGATAAAAATTTACTTGCTCTAGTAATTCGAAATATAATCAGTAATGCTTTAAAGTTTAGTTATGTAGGAAGTACTATTCAATTAAGTCTAAATAATTTGGAAATCGAATGGACTATTTGCATTGCCGATCAAGGATTGGGGATGTCTGCAGAAGCAATGTCTCAAATTAATCAAGATAATGCGAATACGATGACCAGTACTTATGGAACAAATAAAGAGAAAGGCACTGGATTGGGCTTAATGCTCTGCAAAAATTTTCTCTCAATAATGTCTGGAACACTTTCTGCTAAAACTAATCAGCCAAAGGGTACTATCATGATGATTCATTTGCCTAAACGCACCAATCAATAACGCTCTCCTTTAAAAAATTAGAATCTTTTTAAAAGTAGTTTATCAATCACTGTTTCATTTAACAGTTGTTTGTATGCGTTGCTTAAGGGAATGGATACTTTATTAATTAAAATGATTTCATTCGCTAATACCTGAAAAATATGTTCCGTATTCACCAAATATTGTTTGTGCACTCGAATGAATTTCTTTGATTGCAATTGCGCTTCAGCATTTTTTAATCCCACCAACATGACTAATGTTTTTTGATCTTGGGTGTAAATTTTTGAAAAGTCGCCCATGCTTTCTATATACAATACATCTTGGGTTTTTACCCTTGTTATGCCTTTACTGTCTTTAATAAAAAAATAGTCTTCGGTAGTTTCCTTTTGAATGGTAGCAGTAGAATGGGAAGCGGTTCTTTTCAATTCTATGTATTCAATCGATTTATTAACTGCTTTTACGAATCGGTCAAAAGAGATGGGCTTAACCGCAAAATCGATGATGTCTAAATTGAACCCTTCCGCAGCATATTCAGGGAAAGAAGAAATGAATACAAATACAGGCGGGTTCTTTAAAGTTTTAACCAATTCAATTCCAGTAAGGTCGGGCATGTCTACATCAGAAAAAACAATATCAATCGGTTGTTCTTTTAATATAGACAATACTTCTACCCCAGTTTTACATTCTGCAACTAAATTCAGTGAGGGAATTTTGTTGATATAGGAAGTTAAAAGGGCTCGCTCCACCAAGTGGTCGTCTGCTATAATGCATTGATACATAATACAATATTACATAACGAATGTATTGTTTTTGTTTCTTTTATTAGCAA
>CALRUG020000188.1:0-5165 GCA_943371295.1 Synechococcus sp. UW140
TTTGAAAGAATTGGTAAATGCACCTTCTTTTTCCAATTGTTTTATTTGCGCTTGATTCAACTGATGTAAATAGGCGTTTCCATGGCTAGTTAGAATGGCCATTCCATTCGGAACTAACACTCTTTCTAATTCGTGCAGCCAAAATTCAGTGGCTCCATGAGGTAGGTGGGTTAATACAGAAATGCCATATACCAAATGAAAGTAGTTACTTGGATAGGGAAGGCTTTGGTGTTCTATGCAATCAAAATAAACCTTATCTATAGACTTCCTACACCATTGGATTGTTTCACAATCAATATCTGCACCGTAACAAATGGCATCCTTTTTTATTTGGGGAATATGTCTGATTACTCTTCCGGTACCACATCCCCAATCTAATACAATTGGCTGATGGATGGATTTGATTGCCCCCCAATCAATCATTTCATTGGCTGCTAATAGCCCCTCTTCGTAATATTTTTTATAGTTGAGTTGAAAGGTATTAAAAAGCGCTCTGTCTGTTGGAAAGACAAAGCGCTTTAATGTTTGTTTGTATATGCTATTTTTTCTTAAATGCCATATTTGCTGAAAGCGGAAATTGAATTCATCCATTATAGGAGTGGCTCCCAGAAATTCAGCTATTTTTTTTCCTGCTTTTTTCAAAAGGCTATTCATTTCCCAAAGTTACTTCTCTGGAAACAAAACAGCATTAATCCTATTTTTACTATCAAATACAGTAGTAGCTGCTTTTTTAATATCCTCTATACTTACTGCTGAAACAATGTCTTTGTAATTCAAAATTCTTGTAGGATCATTCTCTGAAAAATAGATGCCTTGTAACACACCACTCCAATAACGGTTGTCTTTCATGTTCACGGCATATTTTTCTAGAAGCGATTTTTTGACCTTGTCAAGGTCTTTTTGCTCAGGGCCGTTTTGCTTTATTTTTTCAATTTCTGCAGTAGCGGCTGCACTTAATTTTTCTACATTTTCAGGTCCGCATGGCAATTGAAGCACCATGGTATATCCTTCAAAAGGGTATTTGTTTAATGATCCACTAACACCACCCCCATAAATACCACCTATTTTTTCTCTAAGCTCTTCAATGATTTTGATATTCAAAATTTCTGCCAGCATTTCAGTGTATAATGCGTCTTGCTCAGTGTAATTTGCTGTGCCAGAGTAAATATTAAAAATGAAACTCTTAGGCTCTTTTCCTTTGTAAAACTTCAATTCCTTTTGACCAGGTAATATGCGCAGTTCATTGTCTACAAACGCACCTTTGTTCCCTTTACTAGGAAGCCCGCCAATATAGGTGGCCAATAATGGCTTGATTGTGTTCAAGTCTACATTACCTACTAAAATAAAAGTATAGTCGTTGGCATCATTGGTTTGTTCTTTAAAAATTTCAATGGCCCTGTCTAAATTAATTTGATCAAAATCCGTTGCATTGGGAATTGCAGAAGGAGCCAATGGATTTCCTCCGTACATTACTTTGTACACCGAATCAATAAATGCACTGGTAGGGTCGGCCATCATGAATTGAACCTGACTTTTGATTTTATCTTTCCATCCATTAAATAAAGCGGGATCTTTTCTAACCTGTGTAAAGTTCAAGTACATCAATTGGAACATGGTTTCCATGTCTTTGATACTACTGTTCCCACTAACCCTAGTGCTTAATGCGTTTAAACTGATATTTGCATTGGCTGTTTTACCCGATAAAAACTTTCTTAAATCAACTGGATTAAATTCTCCAATACCCATTTGCTGTATGGCTGATGTAGCATAGGATGCGCTGTATTTGTCTGCTACTCCATAAGCATTGGTACCACCTTTTTTAAAGCCAGTTAAAATAATTTCATCTTGCTTGAAATTGGTGTTTTTGATGATTACCCTGGTTCCATTGCTGTAAGATAATTCTGTAATATCTAATGCTTCATTCTTCGTTTCTTTTACTAAATTACCTGCTTTGGGTACAGCTTTTAGTAAAGATGCAGCGATGGCTTTTTCTTCGTATGCTTTAACTGGAATGCTAGAAGCGGTTTCAGCAGCTGCAATTAATTGTGATTTATTGGGTAAGGTGAAATTGCTTTTTTCTGGTCCTTGAAAAGCAATGAATAGTTTTTCATTCTTCTTTAATTCATTAGCCAATGCATTTACTTCAGCTAATTGAACCCCAGGCATTAATTGGTTCTTATATTCAAATTCGCGTTCTATACCAGGAATGGGTTCTTGTTGTAAAAAGTTTCTGATGTATTCTTCTACCAATACACCTGACTCTGTTTTGTCTCTATTATTGTAAGACCTTTCTATGGATGCCAATTGTTGTTTTTTAGCTCTTTCCAATTCACTTTGTGTGAAACCAAATTTCTTTACTCTTTCTAATTCGGTTAACACTGCAAGTAAAGCAGTATCAGGTCCTTTAGGTCCTGGAATGGCAAATGCATTAAAGGCTTCGTAACCGCGTGCATAGGAGCCAAAATTACCGCCCGCAAAGCTGAATGGGGGATTGCCGCTTTGAGACAATTCATTCATGCGTTGGTTAAGCATGCTGGTAAATAAAGATTTGATGATTGAATTTCTACGATAATCTTCAACAGTGATTTCTGGTTTAGTTTTTACGGTTGAATAGTTCAATTCAATTTGGAAATTAGTTGCTTCTTTATCTGTAACAACCAATGCGTCATTTTTGGTTCTAGCTGGAACGGTAGCAGCTATTCTTGGTCTAGGATTGGTTGGGTTCTTTAATCCACCGAAATATTGGCTGATTAATTTTTCCGTTTCTGCAACATCAATATCACCAACTACCATAACCGCCATCAAATTCGGACGATACCAGTCTGCATAAAAACGCTTTATGGCACTGTGTTTAAAGGTTTTTAATAAGCTGTCTTTCCCAATTGGTAAGCGTTGTGCATACCTTGATCCTTCATATTGTTTAGGATAAATCTTTCTAAACATTCTATCTTCTGCACCCTTGCCTAATCTGCTTTCTTCTAAAATGATGCCTCTTTCATCGTCAATTTGTTTTGCTTCAAAGCTGATGCCGCCTGCCCAATCTTGTAAAATTTGTAACCCTTTCGTAAAGTTTTTGGGGTCACTTAATGGTATAGGCAAAATATATACTGTTTCATCAAATCCGGTATAGGCATTTAAGTCTGCACCAAAATCTACTCCAATGCTTTGAAGAAAATTCACCAATTCATTTTTTTTAAAATTCTTGGTGCCATTAAAAGCCATATGTTCCGTAAAATGCGCCAAACCCTGTTGATCATTGTCTTCTAAAATAGATCCTGCATTAACTACTAGACGTAGTTCTACTTTTTTTTCTGGCTTACTATTGGGTCGAATATAATAGGTTAATCCATTGGCAAGTTTGCCTACTTTAACCTTATTATCTAACGGAATTTTTTCCGATAAATTAATTTGTGCGGTTAATTGAAAACTGAATGAAACGCAAAGCAGTAAGGCAATTGCGGGGAATAATATACGTTTACTCATAAAAAAAGGTTGTACCGCAAGATACAACCTTCATCAAAAAAAATATTATAATATTAAAACTATTGTGAATATTTTATTTGTTACTTTAAAACCTCTTGAATTGGGTTCCCAATATTACCACTGGGTTCTTGAATTTTGAGTAAACTTGCTACTGTAGATGCAATATCATGCATATAAACTCTTTTACTAGAACGACCTTGTTTAATACCGAATCCATACCAAAGTAACGGTATATGCGCATCGTATGAATACCATAGACCATGAGTAGTGCCTGTTGTGCTTCCGTCTATATATCCAGATTTTAAAACCATTTGAATATCTCCACTTCTATTGTGTAGATAACCATTGGCTATCTTTTCTCTTAAATATTGTGGCATTGGGCTGGTTAATATTTCATTGGTAGGAAATGCATTTAAGATATAATCTTTCTTCATTAAGTATCGAACCATAAATTGGTTAATGGCTTTAGTATCTGCATTTAAACTGTCTAATACATCTCTGTTATAGTGTACCTGATAATTGGTTAAGCTTACTACTAATTTGTCAATACCAAATTTAGCTTTTATAGCTGCATTCATTTCGTTCATGGCAGTTTTATCATCTAATAAGCCACCAGGTAATTTGTTTTCTTTCATGAACCCTGGAACATGCGCTACAGCGTGGTCTGCACTAAGGAATGCTGTATACTTTCCCTTACCTACTGTAGCATCTAAAAAATCAAACATTCTACCCAGCTCTTCATCTAATTTGATGTAATTATCTACAATCTCCCAAGAGTTAGGTCCAAAACTATGACCTACATAATCAGGGGAAGAAAAGCTTACAGCCAACATATCGGTTACGGCATCTTTTCCCAAATCTTCTGCTAATACCGCGGCTTTTGCTAATTCAACGGTTAATGTATTTCCCCATGGAGTTGTACTTAATTTTCCAAATCCTTCATTTGCAGTTCTAGTTAGCTCATAAGGCATTTTAGTTTGATTGGCTCCAAATGGTTTGCTTTCGTAGTTTTTTTCGTCTGCGGTTGCGTATTGCAAATATTGTTGGTCTGCCAATGATTTTTTCCAGCCTAATTTCATTAAGGAGTCTGGAATTTGTCGTTCATTGAATTGCTTCACCCAATTGGGTAATTCTTTAAAATAATAAGTGCTGGTAATAAAATTGCCTGATTTTGCATCAAACCAATACGCTCCATTTGCACTATGACCAGCTGGTAATATAGCACCTCTATCTTTTAAGGCAATGCCAATCACTTTGCTTTTAAAATTGGTGGCCAATCTCAACTCATCTGCTATGCTGGTAGTAAGCATGTTCTTGGGGCTCATTTTCCCATCGCTTGCACCAGCAGCTCCAACACCATCCACTGTTCTATCTTCACTGCAATAAACCGTTCTCTTAAGCTGTGCATCATACCAAGCATTGCCTGTGATTCCATGGATGGCAGGTACCGTACCTGTATAGATTCCAGTATGCCCACATGCAGTAACAGAAGGGGTATATCCTATTTGACAATTGTCGTTACTAAAGCCTTGACTCATCATTCGATTAAAACCTCCATTGGCTTTAAATAGTGGAGCAAATCTTTCTAGATAGTCCCATCTCATTTGATCTACCACAATTCCTACTACTAAACGTGGCGACTTTTCAGTATTGACCATGGGTTTAGACTTTTGGGCATCAAT
>CALRUG020000189.1:0-5094 GCA_943371295.1 Synechococcus sp. UW140
CTAAAATCAACCGTTCCATATTCATCTCTTAAATAACAAAAAGCAGCATAAGAAACCAACCAATGTTTGTTCTGTTCAAAAAAAGCAATAAAGGATTTGTCTTCAAGCAATAATTTCCCTTCTGATTGAAATACTTTTTTTGCAAATCCTAATTTCAAGTTAATCACTGCAGCATAATCAACATTTGCCAATGCGTTCAAATGCAATCGATCTTTTTCTAATTGCTGTAACTGTTTTGCATGTGATTTACCTGCAATTTTAGCTAGGTTAAGATAAAGTGGATGCAATGCAAATGCAGAGATAGCTGCATACGGATAAGAGTCTTTATTGGTATTGGTTGCAGTAGTATCGTTTACTGGTAGAAGTTGAATCATTTTTAATCCAACGGTAGAAGCCCAATCCGCCATTTTAATTAAATCGGTAAACTCCCCCACCCCAAAACTAGACTGGCTCCGCAAACTAAATACCGGTATCGCTACACCAGCCCCTTTCCAAGTTTGATTAGGCAAATAAGTGAACCCATCATTGACTATGGTAATTTGATTTTTTACCACTTGATGATGCAATACTCTATTATCTCCGGTTTCAAATTGAACCAGTTTCTTTAATTCCAAATCATATACCCCATATTTATACGCAATCGGGAATTGATCTTTACTCAAATTCAAGCTTATTTCAAAAAATGGGTCCTCCGCTTTTTTTTGCATGAGTATTAAATCATCCGCTGACCAATTATTGGCTTTACTAAATGAACCCGAAATACAAATCACCTGATTTTTAGAAAGCAATGGACTTTTAACCCTAAATAAATGGGTGGAAGACTTTTCGGCTTTTATGGTATGTACTGTTTGTGCATCCTTCAATAAAACTTTCTGAAAAGCTTCCGTGTAAAAAGCATTTTCATAATAGCCTGCATGATTCCAAGTATCGATTAATTGTATTTGACTGGCTTTATAAGACGCAACATCAATTACTCTGTCTGAGCCCCAATCTACTACAGTTGAACCATCTGGATTCATCAATACAAAATTATATTGCACAGGTTCATTGCTTGCGTCCGCTGACCAATCAATACTAACAGTCCATGCTTGCTCATTTAAGTATTGCATGGGTATTGCATTGGCTAAATCACCGTTTCCCAATAAAACATGGTTTCCAGTTAAGAACAAATTTTGCCCAAACTCAGTATGATAACGTATCTGAAAATGCAGTTTGATAGGTGCCCCTTTGCTGGATGACTTTGCCGCTGTCTTTTTAACTACAGACTTTTCAACAGCAGGCTTTTCTATTGAAGCTTTTTTTACCGCTGTTTTTTTAACGGCAGTCTTTTTTTCAGCAACAATAGTTTTCGCTTTTTTTTCTACAATAGGAAGTTCCTCCTTTGCAGCAATCGTTTTTTTTGAAGTAGCCAATGGAAAAAATTTATTGACGCTAAAATAGTAAACAATGTGTAACTATGACACTTTAATTACCTGAAAGTATCATATCAGCTGCTTTTTCAGCGATCATTATGGTAGCAGCATTGGTATTCCCAGATACAATGGTAGGCATCACAGAAGCGTCTACCACTCGCAATCCTTTTACTTTCTTAACCTTCAAAGTATGATCTACTACTGATAAAGAATCGTTCCCCATTTTACATGTACCAACTGGATGATACAGGGTTTCCAATGATTGTTTAATATGGGCAAGAATCATCTCATCTGATGCATCTGCAGCTGGAAATGAGTCAGAACCATTTGCGTAAACAGACAAAGCGGGTGCATGCAAAATACTCATCGACTTTTTAATCGCTCTTATTAATAATAATTGATCATTTTCAGCACTCAATGCTTGGTGGTTAATGATTACTTGATCTATTGGATTAGCAGATTTTAAACCTATCGTTCCCCTACTTTCAGGATGCAACAAAATAGACATGATAGAAATACTATCAATTGTTGGAAAAGTTTTTAAATCATAAATATCTGTTGAATAGTCTTGCGCAATTCCGATTGGAGCAAAATGATATTGTATATCTGGTCTTGTTATATCCGATTGCAATTGAATAAATGCATTGGCTTCTAATGGACTATTGCCTAATGGTCCTTTTTTAAAAAATAAATGCTGTAAAATGGCTTTTGTTTTGTTCCAAGGTCTTAGTAATGAATTAGCTGAAGGGGTATTGGTTTCAATGGTTACACCACTCCAAAAATGGTCTTGTAAATTCTTTCCAACACCTGGCAATGCAACCAATACATCAATTCCAACTCGCTTTAGTTCGGTTGAATCGCCAATACCAGAAAGCATCAATAGTTGAGGAGATTGAACAGCACCAGCAGACAATAAAACTTCTTTATTACAATTGATTCTTTCAGATTGAGTATATGCAGAAGAAACTTCAACCCCCACTGCTCTCCCATTTTCAATGATTACCCGCTTTACCCTAGTATTGGTTTTTACAACCAAATTCTTTCTTTTCATTGCAGGTTTTAGAAATGCATCTGCTGCACTAAACCGTCTATTTTTTTTGATATTAAACTGTAATAAATGAGCCCCTTCTTGCACTTCCCCATTATAGTCACCATTTTTAGGAATCCCTACCTGTTCACAAGCATCTACAAATGCTTCTGCAAATACACTTGGCTGTTTAGCATAACTGATATACATCGGACCTTCTTGTCCGTGAAAAACCGATTCAATATTTTCATTGAATTCCGACTTGATAAAATAGGGCAATACTTTTTCATAAGACCAACCAGGATTCCCTAATTCTGCCCATTCATCAAAGTCGGCCTTATTTCCTCTAACATAGGCCATGGCATTCGTAGAACTGCTTCCACCGAGGGTTTTTCCTCTGGGAATATATAATTTTCGATTGTTCAATGAAGGCTGTGGAGTACCCCAGAATTGCCAATCAACTTCGGAACGATGCAATTCTCCATAAGCACCTGGAATATGTATTTCTGTTTTTTTATCTGGACCACCTGCTTCAATGAGCAAAACCTTGTTTTCTGGGTTTTCTGATAACCGATAAGCCAATACCGAACCTGCTGAACCTGCCCCAATGATGATAAAGTCGTAAGTCATATCTTAAATATACTTAAAGTACACTTATATTTGTAAACTAACAATTGTTCGTATATGAATTTGACTGAAAACCGCAATGAAGATTGGATGAAATTAATGCTGAGCGAAATGAGACAGCGCATGGAAAAAATTTCATTAGGAGGAGGCAAAAAAGCAAATGAAAAACAAAAAGAAAGAAATAAATTAACTGCAAGAGAACGCATTGCTTATTTATGTGACTCATCTAAACCATTTAATGAAATTGGTGGTTTTGCAGGATTTGGCATGTATGAAGAGGAAGGTGGCTGCCCTGCTGGAGGTACAGTGGCAGGCATTGGTTATGTGAGTGGAAGACAATGTGTAATTGTAGCAAATGACCAAACAGTAAAAGCTGGGGCATGGTTTCCAATTACAGGCAAGAAGAATTTGCGCATGCAAGAAATTGCCATGGAAAACAGACTACCCATTATTTATTTAGTAGATAGTGCGGGCGTTTTTCTTCCCATGCAAGACGAAATATTTCCAGATAAAGAACATTTTGGCAGGGTTTTTAGAAACAACGCAAGAATGAGTGCAATGGGTATTACGCAAATTGCAGCAGTGATGGGAGCTTGTGTTGCTGGAGGCGCCTATTTGCCCATCATGAGTGATGAAACCTTAATGGTAGAAGGCAATGGCAGTATTTTTTTAGCGGGATCTTATTTAGTAAAAGCAGCTATTGGAGAAGATATTGACAATGAAACTTTGGGGGGAGCAATCACGCATACTGAAATCAGTGGTATAGCAGATTACAAGTTTAAAACAGAACAAGATTGCCTAGACCATATCAAAAAAATAATGAGCAAAATGGGGGCTCCAGAACAAGCGGGATTTGACAGAATTACTCCTGCTGCTCCTGTAAAAAATCCATCAGAAATATATAGTATCATACCTGAAGGAAATTTAAAGCCCTATGATATGTTAGAAATAATTGAACGGATGGTAGACAACAGTGAGTTCGATCAATTTAAACAAGATTATGGTAAAACCATTTTGTGCGGTTATGCACGAATTGAAGGATGGGCAGTGGGCATTGTTGCCAATCAACGATTGGTTTGTAAAAGTAAAAAAGGGGAAATGCAAATTGGTGGAGTCATCTATAATGACAGCGCCGACAAAGCTGCAAGATTTATCATGAACTGTAACCAAAAAAAGATCCCGTTGGTTTTTTTACAAGATGTTACTGGATTCATGGTAGGTAGTAGAAGTGAACATAGTGGCATCATTAAGGATGGAGCAAAACTGGTGAATGCAGTAGCTAACTCTATTGTTCCAAAAATCACCATCGTGATAGGGAATAGCTATGGAGCGGGCAACTATGCCATGTGCGGAAAAGCCTATGATCCAAGATTTATTTTTGCTTGGCCTTCAGCAAAAATTGCTGTAATGGGAGGCGATCAAGCGGCTAAAACACTTGCGCAAATTCAAGTAGCTACTATGAAATCCAAAGGACGTGAAGTTACTCCTGAAGAAGAAAAAATCTTGCTTGATACCATCAAAGATCGATACTATCAACAAACTACACCCTACTATGCAGCAGCTAGATTATGGGTAGATGAAATTATTGATCCAATTAAAACGAGAGAATTAATTGCTGAAAGTATTGCAGCAGCAAACCAAAATCCACATATAGAAAAATTCAATACTGGGGTGTTTCAGGTATAATGCACAAAATGTATTTATTTCGTGCCATGTCTCACCATTTAATGATTTATACAGACGGAGCTGCACGAGGAAACCCAGGACCAGGAGGATATGGTATTGTGTTGATTTGGGGACAAAAAAGAAAAGAAATTTCCGCAGGTTATAGATTAACTACCAATAATAGAATGGAGTTGATGGCAGTCATTGTTGCCTTACAATCATTAACTAAATCGGCCATCGCTGTAACTATTTACACCGATAGCAAATATATTGTAGATAGTGTACAAAAAGGTTGGCTACAAAATTGGATCAAGACCGATTTTAAAGGCGGTAAAAAAAACAAAGACCTTTGGTTGCAATACT
>CALRUG020000190.1:0-4905 GCA_943371295.1 Synechococcus sp. UW140
CCTAACCACTTTGCGTTTCCTAAAATAGGTTCGCCAAAGATTCTGGAGATTTTGGTCTTAGGACCTGTGTAACGTGCCATAGTTTAAATTTTCATTTCGATTTTTTTAGAATTCGTTGCTTCGATCGGTTAAAAATCGTAAAAAATGAATCGGGCAACCTTTTGATAAATGAAACCTTGTGGCTCAATATTATTTCCACTACCCCTATTGGGGCTTAGGGTTGTTATACTCTTCTTTGTTTTGGAGGACGACAACCATTGTGTGGCATAGGAGTTACGTCTTTAATAGAAGTTACTTCAATACCTGATTGCGCGATAGAACGAATAGCTCCTTCACGTCCTGCACCTGGTCCTTTTACAAATACATCAACACGCTTTAAGCCTGCATCCATCGCAACTTTTGCAGCATCAGCAGCAGCCATTTGTGCAGCGTATGGAGTATTCTTTTTTGAACCTTTGAAACCCATTTTACCAGCACTGCTCCAGCTAATTACTTGGCCGGTTTTGTTGGTAAAACTGATAATAATGTTGTTGAAAGTAGCAGAGATTCTAACCTCACCGGCTGCATCTACTTTTACTACTCTTTTCTTGGCAGCAGCTTTTGCACTGTTCTGCGCTTTTTGTGGTTTAGCCATTTTTGCTTTTTTAGGTAGTCTTCCCCGAAGGGATGGTTAAAAAAAATCCGTTGTTACGGAACCTTTATATCTCCCTCTTTATTTTCTAAAGAGATCCAATACAAAGGATTTATTTATGTAAGAAAGCCCGAAGTGAATACTTCGGGCTAACTATTTATTTTTTAGCTGCTTTCTTCTTGCCGGCAACCGTTTTACGTTTACCTTTTCTGGTACGGCTATTGGTTTTGGTTCTTTGACCACGAACAGGAAGTCCTTTACGATGACGCAAACCTCTGTAACATGCAATATCTAGCAAACGCTTGATACTCATAGATACTTCACTTCTAAGTGCACCTTCTACCTTAAACTCATTGTTAATGATATTACGGATAGCAGTTTGCTCTTCGTCGTTCCACTGGTTTACTTTTTTATCAAAGTCAATACCTGCTTTTTCAAGGATATACTGAGCTGTTGAACGTCCAATACCAAAAATGTAGGTTAAACCAATCTCACCTCTTTTGTTTTTTGGCAAATCAATACCGGCAATACGAGCCATATTATTATTGTTTTATGCTGTTAATTTGATTAATCGAATTACCCTTGACGCTGCTTAAAGCGAGGATTCTTTTTGTTAATCACAAATAATTTACCCTTGCGCTTCACGATCTTACAATCGGCACTGCGTTTTTTAATGGAAGCTCTTACTTTCATTGTTTGGTTGTTTAACTGTTATATTCCTTTTCGTTACTTACTTATATCTGAAAATGATTCTTCCTCTACTCAAGTCGTAAGGGCTCATTTCTACCCCTACTTTGTCCCCTGGCAAAATTCGGATGTAGTGCATCCTCATTTTTCCTGAAATAGTGGCCAATATTTCATGACCATTTTCTAATTTAACCCTGAACATAGCATTACTTAATGCTTCCAGAATTACTCCGTCTTGTTTAATCAATGGTTGTTTCGACATACTATTTTTGGGGCTGCAAAGATATTAGAATACAACCGAATTATGAAAAATAAGGGGAAAAAACTCTTGAAAATGTGGAAAAAAAATAAAGAAATCCGGTTTTCCACAGCCAAAATGGCTAAAACAAGGCATTTTCGGGTGTAAAAATAATAGAAAACGCCAGCACTCGAGTACTGGCGTTGAAATATTTGATTAAAAAAAAACTGTTTAGCCCCCCCTGCAACTATAAAAGTTTTACATAGGGTCTCTGGTCAAATGAATCTTGACCATATCGGAATATTGATTCTGAAGTTGATGTACAAAATGCACATTTGGATGATGCCTTCTGTCTTCGCGGTACCACATTTCAATAGACGAAAAATCGCCCGCTTTGGGAGTTACCAACCTAAAAGCACCTTTTGAATACTTTACAGAGCCATCATCTCCGGCCTGTTTAGAAAAATGGAGGTTTAGGAGGGCATTTTCATCCAATGGAATTGGATGTAAGTGATCAGTAGAAAACCAAAACTCTTGAACGGATGTAAGTAAACACACTTGCTTCTCATCTCCATTTAACCTAGTTACTTCTCCTTCCCATAGCTTGCCTTCAAACTCACCCATCATGTAATCTCCAATTTTGATGTCGTTGAATTTAATCATATAGCAATCGTTTTATGCCATAAGTTAAGGAATATTTTGATTATTCCGCCCAACTCATGGTATAACCTTGATTTTCTATTCGCAATGCTTCTTCCGTTAATTGTAATGGGTGGAATGTATCTACCATGACCGCTAGTTCTTGGGTTTCTTTTTTTCCGATACTCTTTTCAACTGCGCCAGGATGAGGCCCATGAGGAATTCCTGCAGGATGTAAAGTAATCATCCCTCTCGTAACATGTTTTCTACTCATAAAGTCTCCTGCCACATAATATAACACCTCATCACTATCAATATTACTATGGTTATATGGCGCAGGTATTGCATTGGGGTGATAATCGTATAAACGAGGACAAAAGCTACATACCACAAAATTATGTGCATCAAATGTTTGGTGCACTGGTGGTGGTTGATGAACCCTTCCTGTGATGGGTTCAAAGTCATGGATGCTAAAAATATAAGGATAACAACAGCCATCCCAACCAATTACATCAAAAGGATGTGTTCCATAATGTAACCCGTATAATACCCCTTTCTTTTTTGTTTTAATTAAGAAGTCTCCTTTTTCATCAATGGTTACCAAATTTTCTGGCCCTCTAATATCTCTCTCGCAGTATGGAGAATGCTCCAATAATTGCCCATGCTTACTTAAGTACCTTTTAGGATACCTGAATGGACTAAAACTCTCCACAATAAATAATCGATTCTCAGGGGTATCAAAATGGATTTGATAAATGGTTCCTCTAGGAACTATAATATAATCACCATAAGAAAAAGCCAATTGACCATATTGTGTGAGCAGTTTCCCCGTTCCTTCATGAATGAAAATCAATTCATCGGCGTCGGCATTTTTATAAAAATAATGGGTCATGCTTTGCTGCGGTGCCGCTAAAACAATATGACAATCATTGTTTACTAAAACTGCCTTTCTACTATTTAAAAAGTCTGCTTCGGGTTGAACATTAAAGCCCTCAAAACTTCTATGCTTTAACATTTTCTCTTCCGCTACTTTTGGTGCAACCACAATGGGTTCATCGGTATGAATAATTTGAGTTGGAGGATGAATATGATATAACAAACTATAATCATCGCTGAAACCCTCTGTAGAAAACAACTGCTCTGAATATAAACCCCCATCGGGTTTTCTAAACTGAGTATGACGCTTGTGTGGAATTGAACCTAATTGAATATAATGAGGCATACAATCGTTTTAAAGAGAATACTTCAAAAAAAAGTTACAAATGATTTATAACTTCTAGGCTCCAGGGAACAAAGGTCTTCCTATGACTTCACCACGGAAAGGCCAAGGAACACCTGCAAGTAATAATAAAGCAGCAATCAAGAAAAAATAAAAAGCTTTCTTATACTTCACTTCATCTGATACTGATTTCTTAGCCATCCCATGAGCTAGGGTAATAAATACAATAGCGCCAATCATGGTTATTGGGTGTTCCATCCAAAAGAAACGATAAAACTTATCTTTCATAAAAGAAGTACCTTCTGGTAGTGTGGTAGTAAATATTCCATACCTACCCAAAGCAACTTGATACAAACCTAAAAGAAGGGTTATATGAGAAGCAATCATTGTAAACAACCAAGTTTTTTTATCCGCAGCTGCAAATGCTTTCTTTGATGTCCACCCTGTATATGCTTTTACTAATGAAAACAATAACAAAACAACAATAACCCAACGAAGTAAATTATGAAGATGTACAAATCCTGTTTGCATAAAAATTATTTTGAGCAGCAAGATACAACAGAAATGGTTTACGCTTACGCGTAAACCATTCAAACCAAACAAACAAACAAACAAACAAAAATTATGCTACTGTTGAACCCAGTCTGCAACAAATAAATTGGTATCACGGGTTCCACCATTATTTCTATTAGAACCGAAAACAATACGCTTCCCGTCAGGACTTACCATTGGGAATGCATCAAATCCTTTATCTCTGCTAATCTTTTGTTTGTTTTTCCCTTCTAAGTCTACTAAATACATATTAAATGGAAATCCCCTTGGATATTCATGATTACTAGAAATAATGATTCCTTTACTATCTGGGGTAAAATTGGGTGCCCAATTGGCTTGCCCCCAACTGGTAATTTGCTTAGCGTTTGATCCATCCGCATCTGCTACCCAAACTTCCATATTGGTTGGTGCAACCAAGCCTTCTTTTAATAATTCTTTGTATTCTTTTACTTCCGCATCCGTTTTAGGTCTGCTGGCACGCCAAACTATTTTTTTTCCATCAGGACTAAACCATGCTCCACCATCATAACCTAAAGCAGTAGTAATTTGCTTTTCTTTACCTGTTTTTAAATCCATTATATACAATTCTAAATCGCCGCTTTTATCGCTACAATAAATCATTTTCTTTCCGTCATAAGACAAGGTAGCTTCTGCATCATATCCCTTCGCATTGGTCAGCTTTTTTACAATCTTACCATTTAAATCAGCCATATAGATATCATAGCTATTGTATAAAGGCCAAATATATTTATTACCATATTTCGCTCTGTCTGGTACTGGAGGGCAATCAGCCCCACCTTCGTGAGTAGAAGCATAAATAATATGCTTTCCATCGGGCATAAAGTATGCACAAGTAGACCTACCCTTACCAGTTCCCACTAGTTTGTATTCAAATTTTTCTCCTGCTTTAGTTGGAACTTTTCCTATAAAAATTTGATC
>CALRUG020000191.1:0-4877 GCA_943371295.1 Synechococcus sp. UW140
TAGCTCTCTTAAATAGTCTTTTGTTTTTGGAAACTTTTTTTGAATTTTTTGATAAAGCCATTGTTTTCTAAATAGAAGATAGAATATAATAAAAGCAATAAGTGCTGCACTAAAATAGCGGCTACCAATTTTCTGAAATGCGGTAAAAAATAAATCCCAATTCATTGAATAATATTAATGTGCTTCTAACCAATTTTTTCCTCTTCCTACTTCTGCTTCAACCGGTACACCGTTGGGTAAAGGGAGCGCATGAACCATACAGTTAATGATCAATTCTTGTAAAGCATCCGCTTCTGATTCTACTGCATCAAAAACCAATTCATCGTGTACCTGCAATATCATTTTAGATTCCCAGGAGTTTTTTTTCATCTCGTTATGAATTTTGATCATGGCCAACTTAATCATATCTGCTGCGGTTCCTTGAATAGGAGAGTTAATGGCGTTTCTTTCTGCAAAGCCCCTAACGGTAAAGTTGGCACTATGTATATCTTTTAGCCACCTTTTTCTTCCCATTAAAGTTTGTACATAGTCGTGTTCTTTTGCAAATTTTATTTGATCGTCCATATATTGTTGAATCAAAGGGAATTCCTTTTTGTAATTTTCAATGATTTCTTTTGCTTCCGCTCTACTTACACCCAGATTCTCCGCTAATCCAAATGCACCCTGTCCATAAATAATTCCAAAGTTTACACTCTTTGCTTTGTAACGCATTTCTTTCGTAACAGCGCTTTCTTCAACACCATACACTTTTGCTGCAGTTGCAGTATGGATATCTTTTCTTTCCTTAAATGCCTCACACATATTGGGGTCTCCACTAATGGCAGCTACTATTCTCAATTCAATTTGTGAATAGTCCGCACTCATTAATATTCTTCCTGGTTCTCTAGGAACAAATGCTTTTCTTATTTCTCTACCTCTAGCTGTTCTAATAGGAATATTTTGAAGATTAGGATTATTGCTGCTAAGTCTTCCTGTAACGGCTATGGCTTGGGCATATGAAGTGTGCACCCTACCCGTTTTTTTATTGATCATTTCGGGTAAAGCATCTATATAGGTAGACTTTAATTTTGTTAACTCTCTAAAGCCAAGTATATCATCTACAATTTTGTGTTGATTTGCCAATTTTAATAAAACATCTTCCCCTGTTGCGTATTGACCAGTCTTTGTTTTTTTTGCTTTAGGATCTAGTTGGAGTTTATCAAATAATACTTCTCCAAGTTGTTTTGGGGAAGCTAAATTAAATCGAACACCCGCTTGAGCATAAACACTTTCTTCACATTTTTTTGCTTCAATTTCAAGTTCTCTACTGTATTCAAATAAAAATGCTTCATCTACTTTAATACCTTCAAACTCCATATCTGTTAACACCCTTACCAACGGATTTTCTACTTCATAAAAAACCTTTTCTACTTCTTTCTCTTTTAATAATGGTACAAAACACTGTTTTAATTGAAAAGTGATATCTGCATCTTCTGCTGCATATTCTTTTATTTTATCTATTTCAACATCCCGCATATTGCCCTGGTTCTTCCCCTTTTTACCTATTAAGGTTTCAATGGATACGGGTTCATAGCCCAAATATTGCGCACTGAGCAAATCCATGCTGCGTCTCCCTTCTGGCTCAATTACATAATGGGCTAACATGGTATCGAATAGTTCACCCTTTGGTTCAATTCCATACCATTTTAATACCAACAAATCGTATTTGATATTTTGTCCTATCCAACATTTATTGGTATCATCAAACAATGGAATCAATAATTTTAATCGCTCCGATGTTTCTTTTTGATTGCTACCAAAAGGAATATAATACCCTTTGTTTTTTTCATAGGAAAAACTCATCCCCACTATCTCCACATTATTCGCATCTGTTCCTGTTGTTTCGGTGTCAAAGCAAATTTCTCTATGCGGCAATAATTTAGTTACGAGTTGTTGTATGGCTTCTACTGTTTCAATTAATTGATAGTCGTGTTGTGTATTTTCTATATTCTTGTCTGCAACCAATCCATAGGATGGTGTATTGGATTCTTCTTCATTTGTTATTTTGTTTGCTGAAACTTTTTGTTCAACGGCATTTCCAAATAAATCAGTTTGAACTCCTTGTGGTGCCGATTGAAAAGCATTAAAAGTTTCACCTAGTATTCTTTTACCAAGTGTTTTAAATTCAAGTTCTGTAAAAACTAGATTTAGTTCCTCTCTATTCCATTCTTTTAATCGATAATCTTCTTCATGAAATTCAACAGGAACATTGGTGATAATGGTTGCTAACTTTTTACTAATTATTGCAGATTCCTTTCCAGCTCTTACTTTTTCTCCTAATGCTCCTTTTATTTTATCTGCATTTTCGATAACACCCTCTAACGTATGGTATTCCTTTAATAATTTGGCTGCTGTTTTTTCACCCACGCCAGGAATGCCCGGAATATTATCTACCGCATCACCCATTAAGCCCAACATATCTACTACCTGTTCCACTTTAGCAATATCCCACTTGGCACATATTTTATCTGCATCGATTATTTCTTCTGCATTGCCATATGCTGGAGGTTTATATATATAAACATGTGGCTTAACCAATAATTGCCCATAGTCTTTATCTGGAGTAACCATGAATACTTCATAACCAGCGTCTGCTGCTTGCCAAGCTACCGTTCCAATAATATCATCCGCTTCATAACCATCTAGTTCAACAACGGGTATATTAAATCCTCGTATAATTCTTTGTATATCAGGGATAGACGCTAGTAAATCTTCAGGAGCTTCTTGTCTATTTGCCTTGTAATCTGTAAAGTCGGTATGGCGTTCTGTAGGAGCGTGTGTATCAAAACAAACAGCCAAGTGGGTTGGTTTTTCTTTATTGATTAAATCAAAAAGGGTAGAGGTAAAACCAAATTGTGCATTGGTATTAATTCCTTTAGATGTTATTCTTGGATTTCTTATCAAAGCATAATAAGCCCGATAAATTAAGGCCAAAGCATCTAAGAGAAAGAGTTTTTTTTCCATTTAGCTAAGTTAACAAATACGTTGTTGCTGTTGTTTTTTAATCTAAAATTATTCAATACAAAAAGCCCGGTAACAAAATGTTCCGGGCTTCTCATAACAAGTTATTGTATGAATGGCAATTACTTAATTGAATACTTGTGTTTATAACGCTCGTACAATTGTTTGTGTTTATCGTCTAAAACAATCTTTCTTCCTTGGATAAATGCATGTTCAACAATGCTGGTATGCATATCTAGAATATCTCCCGTACTGATAATGATATTGGCGTCTTTGCCTTTTTCTATAGAGCCGGTAGTTTTATCTGCACCCAGAATTTTAGCTGCATTCAATGTTATAGCTGTTAATGCTTCTTCTTTGGTTAAACCATAGGCAGCAGCGGTTCCAGCATTAAATGCTAAATTCCTTCCACGATTTTGTGGATCGTCATCGTTAATACAGAACAACACCCCAGCTTTTTGTAAAACGGATGGAGCTTTGTACGGCATGTCTACATCATCATCGTCTAATGTAGGTAGGTTATGCATTTGACTTAAGATAACACTAATATTATGTTGCTTTAGCAGGTTAGCAATTTGCCAGCTTTCAGAGCCACCTATGATTACTACATCAAAGCCAAATTCTTTCACAAAATCAATAGCCAACAACATTTGTTTAACCTGATTTCCGTGTAAGAATAGTTTTTGTTTTTTCTCAAATAATCCACGTGCTGCTTCTAATTTTAAATTGACTTCTTTCGGTGTATTCTCTAGATAAACCTTAGCTTGTCTAAAATAGTCTTTAACAATTTCAATTCTATCCAAAGCAGCTTTAAGTGGATCGCTAGGTGCTTGAGGCATAAACTGTGCAAACAACGCACCCAATCTACCGCCAGGTCGGCCCAACAAACTTGGTAAATAAACATGCATACCGTTGTCCATTTTATAAGCCGCATCTTCCCAATGCCAAGCGTCTAATTGAACAACACTAGATTGACCAGCAAGCAAAGCACCTACTGGTGCAGTATGTGCCAACAAAATACCATTAGAACGCAAGGTATTCGTGATTTTGGAATCTGCATTATATGCAGCAATAGATCGAATACTTGGATTCATTTCCCCAATTTCATTGAAGTCTGTTGTTGCTCTTACCCCAGATATTTCTTGTAAACCTAAATTGGAAGCGGGTAAAATCAATCCCGGATAAATATGTTTTCCGGTTGCATCAAAAACCTGCACATCTCCTTGAGGAATTGAAATATTATTTCCTACCTCTTCAATTTTACCATTATTCATTTTAATGGTAGCATTTTCAATTACAGTTCCATTACCCACATGAACCGTTCCGTTCTTGATGAATATAAGACCCTTTTGTGCTTTAGCAGGATAAATGGTTTCCTGAGCTTTTGTTACTCCTACTATTAAGAGTAATGAACAAAGTGATATGATAATTTTTTTCATGATAATTTTTTTAGTGGTTGCTATTGTGTTCAATGCCTTCTTCTTCACCAGCTTCAATTTCTAATAAGCCTAATTTATGACCATGGTCTAAACAAGTGTGAACATATTTAAAACTTGGAGTAAATGGAGCCCTTGGCGCGCCGGTTCTTTTTTCACCCACCATTTTGCCGATTAAACGAGTGCGTTCTGCTTTTACTTCTTTTCTCATTGCCTCATCTTTTGCACGATCATAGAATACTGTTCCATCTACAACTGTGTAAAGAGATTTAGCATAAATGCTTAAAGGGTGTGCAGACCATAAAACCAAATCAGCATCTTTTCCTTCTTTAATACTACCTACTTTACTGTCTACATGTAACATTTTAGCAGGATTGATGGTAACCATATTCAACGCATCTATTTCACTCATGCCGCCATATTTAACACTCTTTGCTGCCT
>CALRUG020000192.1:0-4874 GCA_943371295.1 Synechococcus sp. UW140
TACCTAGAATTAGATATAAAATACTATGATTTGGGGATGGAGTACCGCGATCAAACTGATGATCAAGTAACGATTGATGCTGCGAATGCCATCAAGCAATACGGAGTGGGTATTAAATGTGCAACCATTACTCCAGATGAACAAAGAGTAAAAGAATTTAAACTAAAACAAATGTGGAAGAGTCCTAATGGAACCATCCGCAATATTTTAGATGGTACTGTATTTAGAGAGCCAATTGTTTGTTCAAATGTGCCAAGATTGGTACCAAACTGGACTGCACCAATTTGTATTGGTAGACATGCATTTGGTGACCAATATCGCGCAACCGATTTTGTAACCAAAGGAAAGGGGAAATTGACCGTTAAATTTGAAGGAGAAGACGGAACTGTTCAAGAATTTGAAGTGTACAACTTTAAAGGAGACGGTGTTGCCTTAGCCATGTATAATACGGATGAGAGTATTAAAGGTTTTGCTAGAGCATGTTTTAACCAGGCTTTATCCAAAAAATGGCCTTTATACCTGTCTACAAAAAATACCATTTTAAAGAAATACGATGGTAGATTTAAAGACATTTTTGAAGATATATACCAAGCGGAGTTTAAACAATTGTTTACAGACGCAGGTATAACTTATGAGCATCGTTTAATTGATGATATGGTTGCTTCTGCATTAAAATGGAATGGTAACTTTGTTTGGGCTTGTAAAAACTATGATGGAGACGTACAAAGTGATACAGTTGCCCAAGGTTTTGGTTCTTTGGGATTGATGACGTCTACCTTGGTAACCCCTGATGGTACTGTAATGGAAGCGGAAGCAGCTCATGGTACAGTTACGCGTCACTTTAGAGAGCATCAAAAAGGTAATCGTACTTCTACCAATCCAATTGCTTCTATTTTTGCTTGGACAAGAGGATTAGAATTCCGCGGTAAATTAGACAAGAACCAAGAATTGATTAACTTCTGTAATACATTGGAAAAAGTTTGTGTAGATGTAGTGGAGTCTGGTAAAATGACCAAAGATTTAGCAGTTTGTATTTATGGTAATAAAGTAAATCACGGAGAACATTATTTATATACAGAAGAATTCTTAGACGCAATAGATAGCGAATTAAGTAAGCGATTAGCTAATTAATTTCTTTCGATTGTTGTAGAACTCTTTGGAAGCTGCATAAATAGATCTGTTTATTACAGCATGCACTTTCCCATGAATATCTTTCCATTCAACGTCCCGATTTATCGGGACGTTGTTTTTTATACCATCTTTCACCATTTCTATTTCTTCGTCCGAAATGATGAACTCGGCATGTAATGTAGATTTGCCCGGTGCTACAAACTTGATACTTGCGCTTTTATCCCATACTACATAATTTTTGCGACCAAGTATATGATAGTACATCAACATATAAAAAGGGTCAGAAGCTGCAAACATACTTCCCCCAAAAATGGTTCCTACAAAATTGTAAGACCATATATTTGGTGATTAAGATACTTCTACCCAAGTATGATCTGCCAATAATTTTACTGAAGATACAAACTGCTTGAATGGCCCATGTGTTCCCCATTCTTGAGGGGCTACTAAAGATAGTAAATGGGTGTTATCTCTTTTTTCGTAAAGATGGTAAACCTGACCTATTTGTGGTTTAAAATTCAACTTGGCTTCATAAATAATCATACTCAGCTCTTTGCGCTTTCTGATTTCTTGTGCTTGCCTAGCCAACAATTCAATCTGCTGCTTAATTTGGTCTAATTGCATATTGGTTTGATCTTCCATTGCACTTAGCGCCTTATGTTTAATTACCCCTTCTTTAGTGGGTCTTATTGCAACCCCTGCAACAGAAGCAGAATAGGGAAGTACACTCAATTGCTTGTGGTATACTTCCACATTCTTAAACTCCTTACCATTTGAGTTGAATCCATCTTGGGTAATCTTCATGTAACCATTGGGCATGATTTCATGCACCACTTTAAGAACTTGCAAATTGTCTTTGTAAAAGACCGTAGTTAAAGTTGAAGCATTGCTAATACTTGCTTGCACTTGATTTGCAATTTCATTATTCTCCAAATTCAGCAATTCATCATTTGGTATAATTCGATACTGCGTATAAAAAGCTTCATTATCTAAACTAACCCAATTAATACTTACACTTAATGCTTGTCCGTTTTCAATACTTTCAATTTTGTAATTGCCACTTTTGGGCGGAACCCCATTTTCAAAATTGCATTTCTCCGGAAATAACTGCCAGCTAGCTAGAAAATTATACGCTTGTACCATTCAAAATTATTCTACTGTAAATTCAATGTTTATAGTTCCCCATTTCAAAACAACAACACCTTTATTTGAAATAGTGTATTCTAACTTTTCTGAAGAATCGGAAGAAACGGTTTGTTTTGCCATGATTCTTAAAGCGTCATCTGCCTCCTTATATTGAAATGCACCCCATTGTTTCCAAGTTTTATTAAAAATCAGGGTAGTGCCCTTTTCGTTTTGTAAAGTAAAAAATGCATATTTACCTGCAGGCAAAGACTGGCCGTTCACCTTGATATCTTTACTTGTTTCAAAAACAGTTGCGTCATTTGCCCCAGCTCTCCAAATTTTTCCCATCATTGGTTCTATATCTTTCCCAGGGGTTCTGCCCTTTAAAGAAGGTTGGCTGTATTTAATACTTAATGAGGTTCCATTTGCTAAAACTGCTGAAACTTCAGCGGCAGGACTTGGTTTTGGCTTTGGAGTTGTTTGAGCGTTTGAGGATAGCATGCTGAAGGATACTACCAATAATGATAAAATGATCTTTTTCATAATAATCTAATTAACGTATTTGGTGATAAATGGTTCAGTCTAATTTACAATAACAAAATCAGGTTTGCGAATTAAATCTGTCTGGTACCTAAATCTTAAATTGGTCGACAAACTAATATTCCAACTATTCATGTTTTCTACCACTTTTGGGAAATAGTATGCCTTTAACTCCATAGTCCCAAATACTAAATTCTCATTACGGCTTCTTAAACCAGCCCCTAATGCACTGTAAACTGCTCCATCAGCAGGATCTGAGGCCGAAAGTTTTAAATACGACAAATTGGAAAATACAAATGGGGCAAAGTTGAATCCTACTAATTTAAAAGTATTGTAAAGCACCGTTTCTGCATTCACAGTTACCCTAGCGGTTCCATCAATACGAGTATTTCGGATTTTGGGTATTCCAAAAATACTAGATACCCTTAATGGGTCATTTAAGCGAATAAACTTTTGGAAAGTAACACTACCACTTAAAAAATGCCTAACAAACCAATTCCCTTTTTTCAACTTTTTCAGTGGAGTAATTAGCTCTAGACTTGCCAATGCGGAAACGTCTTCTGCTTGATTTTTATTTAAATAAGCCCCAGATTTTACCGTGTAATTTAAAAATGCTCGTTTGTTATTAAAATAACTTCTTTGATATTCAAAACCGAAATATAGTCTTGAAACGTCTTGTCTATCTGCCCAACCTCCTGTAAATGACAAACTGAATCCTTCTGGAAGATCCTCGTTTCTGCCAAACCCATAAATGAAATTAGTATGGTAAAAATCACGTTCAAAAACAGTATAAGAGAATAGCATTCCAGTTACATCATTATACCTGCTATCGTATAAAAATTGAAGAGTATCAGGTCGAACAGTAAAATATCGATGCAATACTCTAGCAGAAATGATATTTCTTTTTCTGGTTCCTAAATTGTCTAACATTCTTTCCTTTGCACCCAAACTGTATCCTAACCATAAATCCGCATTATAATAGCCATATTTTAATTGTTGATTGTACAAAGAATCTGAAGAATAAGCATTTTGTGTATTGTTTACAGATAAGTCAAATCCGCCAGTATAGGGATGATAGGGGCTTACTAAAGGCAATTCACCTCTAATAAAATAACTATTTTCTTCTCTTTTTGCAGAATTAAATGCCGGCCTTTCAAATTGAATACCAGCAGCAACATTTAAAAAACTACCAGCAATATTTCGAGAAAGATATTCAATACCATAAGTATACTTAGGATTTCTTTTGGTATCAAATAATTGTTGAAATTTTAAACGATTACCAGAGCCAAAAATATTATCGTTATTAATTTCCATATCAACAAGATTGGTGTTTATTTCTGAAATACTTCCACCAATCGGAAATACATCTTTTACTAAAACTAAAATATCTACTTCATCTAGATTTTCTTTTACTGGAATAATTAAAATTCTAGCATCTTGTAAAAAACTTAGATCTCGCAAGAATTTTTCATTATCAGCTAATAAATTGGGGTCAACTCTTTCACCTGTTTTAAAGAATAAATTCTTTTTAATAACTTGTTGATGAGTACTAACATGCAAGTTATTGCCAAGTTGATTAAAAAAATTTGGATTATTCAAACTGGTATCGTTCACTAGTTTGTTGAATTGGAGTTTATTGATAGTAATATTTCGAATAAACTTTCCTTCGAATGGCTCAAATTCAACAGCATTTTTTTCCGCAGCATTTTGAGGAATTCCAGTAATAGGATTAGAAACAGAAAGGGACTTACCTAAAGCACCAATAAGTCCTTTTTTAGAAGACAAGAAAAAACTGGTATCGTATTTATTTGTTTGTGATTTAGCTAAATGGGGCAATATTGTCACCACTACAATTAAAGTAAACTGTAATAGGGTAATAATTTTATTGCGCCGATTCATCTCCAGATTATTTCTAAAATTACACACAATTTGAACTAAATCGCAATATGAAACTGTAATTGTAGAACTAGTTTCAACTTGCATGTAGTGATACCACTACATGTCACAAATATGTGTAAATTATTAGTAACCTACTGATTATTAATTATAACTTAGAAACAAATAAAATATCTTAACCAAGC
>CALRUG020000193.1:0-4858 GCA_943371295.1 Synechococcus sp. UW140
AATTGCCCTCTTTTTGCGTTATACTATATACGCTACTCATGATTTTGATAAGCAGCTAATACTAAGGCATATGCGAATCCTTTTCATTTTGATCATTTTTATTCATGTTTCGGGCCAATTAAGGGCACAAAACGACCCTTTTATGCTAGGAATGACCCTTGGCGGGGGTGAAATCAATGAAAATCAGCTTCCTGGTAACTTGAATGAGCATTACCAATATCCCACCGAAGAAGAGTTGGATTATTATTACCAGAAGGGATTTAGGCTTATTACCATTCCATTTAGGTGGGAGCGGGTGCAAAAATCATTGGGAGGAGATTTGGATTATGGCGAAATAGGAGAAATTCGAAAACTAGTTTCTTGGGCAGCCAAAAGAGATATGCAAGTTATTCTGTCTATGTACAATGGGGGTAGATACCGCAAGTATGGGGTGGATTATATAGTGGGTTCTTATTCAGTGAGTAGACAGGATTTTGCAGATTGTTGGAATAAAATTGCCAATGCATTTTCTGGATACCCCAATATTTATGGATATAATTTAATGTCTGAGCCACATGATATGCAAGCATTTGATTGGCAAACATCTGCACAATGGGCCATTAGTTCCATTCGCATGGCCGATAGAAGAAGCCGCATCATTGTATCGGGTAATAATTATGCAGCCGCTGAAAGTTGGGCAGACTATAGCGATCAATTAAAAAACCTGAATGATCCGCAAGATAAATTGGTCTTTAATGCACATTGTTATTTTGACAATGACTTTACCGGAAAATACCTTTTCTCTTACGATCAAAATCAAGCCTGGGATTCCACAGGAATTCAAAGAGCGATGCCTTTTGTAAAATGGTTAAAGCAAAACAATAAAAAAGGAATTATTGGTCAATTTGGTGTACCAGATACCGATGCGCGTTGGCTAACCATCATGGATAAGTTTCTTCAATACCTAAAAGCGGAGAACGTAACAGCACAATACAGTTCTTCTGGAAAAAGATTGAGTGGAAACCCAGTGAGTACCTATCCGCTTGCAAGTGTAGAGCGTCCACAAATAAAAACACTGCAAAGTTTTTTAAGTGGTGCAGAAATGACGTATAAAAAACCCATTGAAAAAGCAGAACCAATCGTTCAAGCTGAGCCTATTAGCAACAACAATATAACAGTAGAAAAAGCAGTTGAAGTGCCAGCAGAACCGCCATCTTCCTTTTTATTTTTACCAGGCACTGTTTTATTGCCACAGCCCAATGGCGGATTATACAAACCTGTTTTGAAATCAACCAATACTCGAGAAAAAACGGTACGTGTTGCTAAATACAGAAATCCTTAAGATACAATTCGAAGCTTAGCGTAGTTCAACATGATTTTCTTTTCTCCATTTTGAGCAAAGTCAATGGTAGCAACCGGATTATGTGCTGAACCCTCCATGGCTTTCACTATGCCAAATCCGAATTTTTGGTGTTCTACTTTTTGACCCACTTCTAAACTTGAAGTATCACTGGGTGTAAAATCAGCGGAAGGAATATGTGCTACTACTTTGGGTGCCAATGGTTGAATCGGCATGTATTCTGGCTTACTACTTGCTGGTTTTTTTGATGGTGGCGGACCATATTTATTTGCCGCTTGTTGTGATGCATTGCCAAAACCTCTTTGCATTCTTTCGTATGCAGAACCCCATTCGGAGCCAGCATGGTTTCTTGCCCCACCACCTGCATAAGTTTTGTCAATAGCGTCTTCAGGCATTTCGTCGATGAATCTGCTTGGTTCATTTTGAACCAACTGACCAAAACGATACCTTAAATTGGCATAGGTAAGCCAAAGTCTTTGCTTTGCTCTGGTAACAGCAACATAAAACAATCTTCTTTCCTCTTCTAATTCTTCTCTCGTATTAATACTCATTGAATTGGGAAACAGCGTTTCTTCAATCCCCCCAACAAACACACAACCAAACTCTAATCCTTTTGCAGCGTGTATGGTCATTAACTTCACAACATCATTGTTTTCTTTGTCATCGTCTGCATCGGTTAATAAGGTAATCTGCTGTAAATAAGAACCCAATGTTTTATCGCCTAATTCTCCGTCTTCGTTGCTTGGGCTTTCGGTCCATTCTTTAATAGAGTTGAATAATTCTTGAACGTTTTCGTAACGAGCAAGACCCTCTGTTGTTTTATCACTAAATAGTTCCTTTACCAAATTCGTATGTTTACCAACCTGAGTGGCTACATCAAAAGCATTTTTATCGGTTAACATGCTTTGGAAATAACGAATCATGGTAGTGAAGTTTTGTAAAGCCTCTAATGTTCCCGATTTAAATCCAAACTCTCCCGCTCTACTCACCACGTTAAACATGGGTATATTTTGTTCATTGGCAATGATGACCAATTTTTCAATGGTGGTTTTACCAATGCCTCTTACTGGGTAATTAATGATTCTCTTTAATGCTTCTTCATCATTGGTATTTACTATTACGCGTAAATACGCAAGGATATCTTTGATTTCTTTTCTTTGGTAAAAGCTTACACCTCCATATATACGATAAGCAATTCCCATTTTTCTTAAGCTCTCTTCAAAAGACCGGCTTTGGGCATTGGTTCTATAAAGAATCGCAAAATCTTTGTTGAAATAATGATTGCGAAGTTTTTGTTCTTGAATGGTATCTGCAACAAATTTTCCTTCTTCATTATCGGTCATAGTTCTGACCAACTTAATCTTTTCGCCTTCTTCATTATCGGTCCAAAGATTTTTGGGTATTTGACCCTTATTGTTTTTAATAACCTGGTTGGCTACTTTTAATATCTGCTGACTACTTCTGTAATTCTGTTCCAGCTTCACCACTTTCACATCATCGTAGTCTTTCTGAAACTGTAAAATATTTTCAATGGTGGCGCCTCTAAAACTATAAATACTTTGTGCATCATCACCTACTACGCAAATATTTTCATGCGCAGCTGCCAATAGCTTACTAATTTGATACTGAACAGGGTTGGTATCTTGGTACTCATCTATCAGCAAGAATTTAAACTTATGTTGGTATTTATGTAATGCTTCAGGAAAATTATTAAGTAGCTCATACATTTTCAACAATAGATCATCAAAATCCATTGCACCGTTTTTAAAACAACGTTTGGCATATGCAGCATATACTTGTGAAATAGCTGGTCTATTTGATCTAGCGTCTTCTTGTTGAATCGCATAATCCGTTGCATATTCAGCAGGACCTACTAAAGCATTTTTAGCAGATGAAATTCGGTTACCAACAATATTGGGTTTATAATGTTTGTCGTCTAAATGCAATTCGTTAATGACCGTTTTTAGAACGGAACGACTGTCATCTGTATCATAAATAGTGAAATTACTCGGGTATCCTAATTTGCCAGCTTCTGCTCTTAAAATTCTGGCAAATACACTATGAAAAGTTCCTACATATAAATTTCTAGCTTCTGCATTTCCAAGAATTTTTTCAATTCTTTCTTTCATTTCAGCAGCAGCTTTGTTGGTGAATGTAAGTGCAAGAATATTGAATGCATCTACCCCATTTGCCATTAAATGAGCAATACGGGTTGTTAAAACTTTGGTTTTTCCGCTTCCTGCTCCAGCCACAATCATCAATGGCCCTTTTATATGTGTAACCGCTTCCCGTTGAGACTCATTAAGTCCATTCAAATATTCCTGCATACAAATAAATTCAGTTGCAAGATAGGCTAAGGAATGCTTTTATAGAGGGTGAATTCCGGTATAGTGAAGAATTACTTTGAACAGTTCAGAAGGTATAAAGGGTTTTACTACTATATCATTTATTCCTGTGCTTTTAATCCGTTCCTCAATTTCTCTAGGTAAGCTTGCCGTTAAAGCAATGATGGGGGTTTTTACGCCACGATCTCTTAAAATATGAGTGGCTTCATAACCATCCATCACAGGCATATGCATATCCATTAAAATGATTTTATGTACCGAGGGGTTAAACAAATCAATTGCTTCTTGCCCATTAAGTGCTACTTCTACTGTTGCCCCCCATTTGCTTAAAAAAGTTTTTGCAACTAAAATATTTACTTCGTTATCTTCTACCAATAAAATTGACATACCCGTTAAAGGCTTACTTTCTTCTGTTGGTGCTGGGCTTTGAACAATTGGTTCTTCAAGTATTTTTGGTTCAGCAATTGGAAAATTAATTTCAAAGAAAAAAGTGGAGCCTTTATCTGGTTCGCTTTTAAGTTGAAGGCTAGACCCTTGTAGTTCTAATAATCTTTTGCTGATTGCTAAACCTAAACCCGTGCCACCAAAATTTCTAGAAGTACTATTGTCTGCCTGGGTAAACTGATCAAAAATCAATTGTTGTTTTTCTATTGCAATACCAATACCAGTGTCTTCTATTTCAACTAGTAAGCAAATATTTGATGCCGCTCTGTGTACAACCCCAATTCTTAATTCAACATACCCTTTCTTGGTAAATTTAATGGCATTATGAATGAGGTTTCCCATTATTTGACTTATCCTAGTTGGATCTCCAATTAGATTGGTACTTAATTTTTCATCAACTTTTAATTTTAAATCAATTCCTTTGTCTTTAGCCAATACGCCAAAACCTGTAATTAACTTATTGGCAATATTTTTTAAATCCATTTCAATAGATTCAAAACCTATCTTACCTGCTTCAATTTTATTGTAGTCTAAAATATCGTTTACAATAGAGAGTAGATTATTAGCCGAAAATAAAAGCACATTTAATTGTTCTTTTTGTTCTTCGGTAGGCTTTTCCATTAGCATGATATTGGTCATGCCTAAAATAGAATTTAACGGTGTTCTAATTTCATGAGACATAGTACTCAAGAAATCATTTTTTGCTTTCAGCCCTTGCTCAGCTTGTTTT
>CALRUG020000194.1:0-4855 GCA_943371295.1 Synechococcus sp. UW140
CTTTATCCGTTTTACTTAGTCTAGCGTCAATAAGAAACTTGGCTACTTTTTTCTTTTTGGACATCCCCAATGGATAAAAATAATCACCCGCAGACCATTGACGAATAAGTAAAGGGAATTGAATTGAATTGGCGTCTAACCATTCTATACTTTGATTATTTTCTGCTGATTTAGGTTGGGTTAGTTCGCTAGAAACAGCAGCAATATCATGAATGGACAATGTTAACTCGCCGTCTAAAAACAACGTGGTTCCTAGCCCTTCTATCAATAGATGTTTAGCTTCATTTTGAGCAATGGGTGCAATAATCATCCACTGTCGATTCTTTATGATACGATGAGTTGCTGAACTGATAAAACTACTATTTGAAGCATCTAACATTTTAATCACTTCAGGAATTTGAGTTGCAGTAAATCCAAATGGTTCAATGATTTCCCAAGTAATCGTATGTAATGGATCGACTTTTTTCCATTTAAGTACAGGAATATGTTGTTCATTTCCTTTATGTTCAATCAATTTTGTTAATTGCTGCTTCACCGCTTGCTTATATAATAATGCTACTTCGGCAAATCGGTGTGTGTTTTGAAAAACATTTTCTTGCACAGTTGGAATTACTTTTTCTAACTCCGGAATGATGGTATTCCGAAAAAAATTCCTGGTATACTTATTGGTCAAATTAGAAGAGTCAACAACAAAATCAATGCTATTTTCTTTGGCGTATTGCTCAATTTGACTTCTAAAAAAAGGGAGTAAGGGTCTTAATATCTTTTTGGTTGAATGGATTGTAGAAATACCCTTTAATCCATCAATCCCAGTGCCTCTAAAAAAATGCATCATACTGGTTTCAACAGAATCATTTGCATGATGCGCCGTAACTACCCAAGCGGACTTAAGGCTTTCATCATTTGCCCTAATTTCATCAAACCAATGATACCGAATTTCTCTAGCAGCTACTTGTACAGACAACTGCTTCTCCAACATGTAAGCATTTGTATCTACTTTTTTAATCAACAAAGGAATATGGAGTTGCGCACAAAGTGAAACAACAAAATTTTCATCTCGGCTGCTTTCGGCTTCTCTCAATTGATAATTTACATGAGCAGCAACAAATTGAATTCCTGATTGATGCAAAAGATAAGCCAGCACGGTGCTATCTACACCCCCGCTCAATGCCAAAATAATTTTTTGTTCAGGCAAAATCAAAGAAGCGAAATGGGATTGCCAATTCTTTTGGAATTGATTCAATAAGTTCATGCTTATTTTTTTACGAAAGAGCCTGTTAAAGCAGCAAACCCACTAATTAATCCACCAATAATACCAGTAACAAGAATCAACATCATATATGATCCTCCCAATGGAAGAATCAAAGCTACTTTTGCAGATAGTATATGTTCATTGGCAGCATCTTTAATAAATGCCAAAACAACCCATAACAAGAACAAGCCAAGGAATCCACTGAGAAATGATTTACCCGGGGTTTGATGTAATAATGCAGCCACCACAAAAGAGGTAACTACAAAAATCCACCAAGGCAATTGTGTAAAAAGTCCTGCACCAAAAGCCAATAATGCTGTTAAAAATATGGATACTATAAATTTCATAATAAGGTATTTAAGCTTTGGTAAATGTCATTAACCACTTTACGCGTTTATTACTTGGGGCGTCTTTGAGGTGCATGAAAAGAATTGGATAATATTTTCCGGTAGCCCAATGATTCATAAAAGTATCGTAAAACTTACTTCCAGGATTACCATTTTGGCCTCCAGGGTAAACGCCATATGCTTCTATTTCGTCGGTCATATGTACAATCATTCTCCAACTTGGTCCATGTGTTTCTGTTGTTGCATTAATGATATGTTTACCTCCACCAATAGGCAAATGCAAAGAACTCAAAGCATTGATCTTTAGTAAATGTGATACTCGAGTATCTTTAAAAGCTGCCCAATTTAATTTACCTTCCTTATCTGCTTTTAATAATACTGCAGTCGCTTTTTTAATTGCTTCCATTACTGCATCGGTAATGGTTTCTTTTTTGTTAGGTGTTTTTATATTGTCAGCAAAAGAATAAAGACTATCTCTTTGAATGCTTTCCAACAAAGTAATTTCGTCAGGCCATCCTAAATTGGTGGTAGCGCCTGCAAACTCATCTGCCCAAATACTGGTTTCTAAACTATCCCAAATAACATTAAATACAGTTGCTCCTTTTTCATTTACATCACTAACTAAATTCCAAGAATTCAAGATATTGATATACTTTTTTTCATCTGCAGTTAATGAAGCTTGATCAATATATTTCATCAGCACTGGCCTAGCCATTTCTGCAAAAACGTTGTAATTATCCATTTGAAGACGCTGAATATCTTGTGGCGTTGCGCCAGTTAATGCGTTCAACTTTCTATTTATAATTACGCCACGATAAACGGGGAAATTACTCGCAGCACCTAAATAATATGGATATGTTTGGTCGGTTGATTTTTGATTGGCACTACTTACAAAACCCCTTTCAGGATTTTTAATCATTGGATTTTCTTCTGTTGGAATAAATCCTTGCCATGCATAAGCACTATCTTGACCTGGCAATATAAAATCTCCTTGTCTAAACCATCTTGCCACAAAATTGGCTTGTTGTTTCAAAGCAATATCTCCTGTTTTAGAAGCAAATGCAAAATTCTGTCCTGTGCTATTCCAATGAGAAATCGCTTCTAAATAATCATCATAATTCTTAGCATGATTCAACTTATAAAATGCCAATAAACCACTTCCGCCATCATGTGCTGTCCATCTTAGTGCCAGATTTTTACCTCCAGAACCACTATTTTTATAATTATGGTCGTACATAGTTGGACCAAATACAGTCATAGCAATATGCTCTTGAACGGTTGCGCTGTCTTTTACTTTTATGGTTTCAATTCTTTTTTGTGCTTTTACCCATTGCCCTTTAAACCAATATTCATTTAAAGTCGTATCCTTAAACTTCATATCGTAATAGTCTAACACATCACGGCCGGCATTGGTAACACCCCAGGCAATACTATCATTGAACCCAATAATTACCGCAGGTGATCCTGGGAAGCTTGCTCCATAAGTACGGTGTGTAGGAGTTGATATTTGAACCTCATACCAAAGTGAAGGTAAATTTAACCCCAAGTGCGGATCGTTGGCAAGGATAGGTCTACCCGATTTTGTTTTGGAGCCTCCAACTACCCAGTTATTACTTCCATTGCTTTTATTAGGAACAAATGGTGCCAATGCTGTTGAACTTCCGGCGGTATCCCCTAAGTATGCAGTTAGCACATCTGATGGCATTACCGGCTTTATTGCGGGTTTTGCATATACAGTACCGCGAGGAATGATTGGATCTAAAGAGTCTTGTACATCAGTAAATAATAAATCAAAATCTTTATAGCTGAAATAGTTACGTGCATTGCTCATTTGCAAATCGGTAACAGCTCCTCTACCTGTTAAGTCATAAGACATAAACATTTGAAATAAATAAGTCTTTAATGAGGTCCAGGCTTCAGGCTTGTAATCCAATAATTTATATTCAAATGGAATCTGCTCTGGTTTTAACTGAGCTATATAGGCATTAACACCTTTTGCGTAAGCATCAATGGCAGATTGCATTTCAGGATTATTCTTCTCTACATAAGCTTTGGTTTTCTCCGCTCCATAAACCATCCCCAGTCTTCTAAAAAATTTGTCTGTGCCAATTCTTTCCTTCCCTACTATTTCACTCAAACGACCTGCTGCAACATGGGTTTGGAACTCCATCTGCCATAATCTAAACTTTGCATGTAAATACCCTTGCACATAATAAGCATCATTGTCTTCATCTGCATAAATATGCGGTACCAATCGATCGTCTATATATACATCAACTTTTCCGACTAGTCCCTCTAATTGAATATTATCATTGTAGTTGGCATCAGTAGCTTCTGCATTTTGCCAAAAACCATGTTGAGGAGATAAAAAATAACCCAGTCTTGGGGTTTTACTTCCTCCAACTGAAAGTTGGGTATTAAATAAGTGTACGGCCCCCCATGTTAATAAGGCAGACGCAAGCAATGGAACAATCCTCATAGCAAATATTTAAAGACTCAAAATAAGCAAATTAGTTCAGAAGCATAGCAGTTAGCGCGCTTCCATAATCAGGAATTTTTTCCCTTTAATTTTTTCGTCACGAACCCCTTTCAATAAAGATGCAATCTTGTTTTTCTTAACTGCTACAAAGGAATTATGGTCTTTCACTACAATTAAACCTAATTCTTCCTTGGTTAAATTCCCTTTTTGAATAAACAATCCTACAATGTCCACTTTATTCAATTTGTCTTTCTTGCCTCCATTTAAATAAACGGTACCCCAGTCTGAAGCTGCAGGGGGCGGGGCATGCAATTTCAACGAAAAAGAAGGAGGCGTTTCTGGCAAATAATTGGGTAAGGTTTCGTCTTCATGTAAAATGATATACACATTCCCCTTTTCATTCATTCTAGAAGTCCTTCCATTTCTATGGGTAAATTCAGCATTGGTAGAGGGCAAATGATAATGAACAATATGATCAATATCGGGGATATCTAATCCTCTTGCAGCTAAATCAGTGGCAATTAAATATTGAGCAGTACCATTTCTAAATTTAATTAAAGCTTGCTCCCGTTGCATCTGTTCCATTCCTCCATGAAAAATAGTATTGGCAATTCCTAACTCAGCCAATAAATTACCCGTTCTCTCCACAGCTTCGCGATGATTGCAAAATATAATTACAGGCAGTTTACCTAAAGTACATAACAAATCATAGAGCGTATTCACTTTATCTTTTTCAGGAGACCAAACGGTATGCATTTCAACCGTAGGCGCTTCATC
>CALRUG020000195.1:0-4837 GCA_943371295.1 Synechococcus sp. UW140
GTATGAGAAGTTGAGTGAAGAACCTGGTTTTGATTTCTCTTTTGAAAAAAAGGGAATCATGATGTATTATAAAACAGAAAAAGTTGGGGAGGAAGAAGTGCATATGGCTGAGAAAGCCAAACAAATGGGTTTAGATGTAGAAGTGCTAACAAAAGAAGAAGCGCAAGCTTTAGAACCAGAAGTTGCTTTAGATGTTTTAGGTTCCGTGCACTATAAATGTGATGCACATTTGTATCCGAATAAATTGAATCATCAATTGATTCATTATTTGCAAAGCAGGGGCGTTCAATTTGTAACGGGTAAACCAGTTACTAAAATTGAAACCAAGAACAATGCGGTACAATCGGTACATATTGGAGAAAACATCATTACAGGGGATACTTTTATTTTTGCTGCGGGATCATGGATGCCTGCATTATTAAAAATGGTTCAAGTTCAATTGCCCATGATGCCGGGAAAGGGCTATTCCTTTACGCAAGAAAATCCTGCAAAACAATTACAAGTTCCTGCCATATTATGTGAAGCAAGAGTAGCAATAACTCCCATGAATCAACAATTGAGATTTGGGGGCACCATGGAAATAGGCCCTATCAACAAACAGATTAATATGAATCGGGTGAGAGGCATTGTTGAGTCTGTTCCAGCTTATTTGCCTGGATTAGCAGTGGATATGCCAAGTGAAGATAAAGTTTGGTATGGCTTTAGACCCTGTTCTCCAGATGGATTACCCTATATTGGTTATGCATCTAAGTACAATAATTTATTAGTAGCTGGCGGACATGCAATGATGGGATTGAGTTTAGGACCAGCTACAGGAAATCTAATTGCTGCATTGGCAACCAAGCAACCAACGAAAATTAATATCAACGCATTTGATCCTACAAGATTTGATTAATACAATAACACTTAAATCAGCTATATGAAAATCTCCCCATCGGTTTTACTTTTGTTGTTGGCTTGCAACTGTATAGTTATTGCACCACAACAAACTACGGCACAAGTATCTAATGCATCATATGTTCCTTGTCAAGAAATGCCCAGTTTGATTCAGGGATACAATGTAGACAACCGTACTTTGAGTCGATATTATAGTCCAACCAGTTCCAGAGGTGGTGGGGGTTTTGGTGGTGGAGCAGATGCAAGCATTGGCTCTCCTGAAAAGAACAAACGCTTGCAACAATTGGTGCAAGATTACCAAAAGAAATTAGCAGCTGTTTCATTTAATAATTTATCTCAAGAATGTAAAGCAGATTATATTCTTTTCAAAAGAGATTTAGCTGAAAGATTACAGCAATTAAAAAACGAAGAAGCTGAAGTAACTAAAATACAAGCTTGGATTCCATTTGCACCCAAAGTGTATGCCTTGGAGCAATTGCGCAGAAGAGGCATTCAACCCAAGGCAGAAGAAGTGGCCAGAGATTGGTCTGCCATTGCACAAGAAATCAAATCATTGCAAGCCAAACTTAAGCAAGAGAAATCCGTTGACCCAGAATCTGTATATACTGCAGGAGAAGTCATCAATAATTTAAGAGCAACCGTACAGAGTATCCAAGATTTTTACAATGGTTACGATCCCATGTTTACTTGGTGGGTACCAACTGTACAAAAAACTTTAGATGAAGCATTGGTTGCTTATGCAGCTGCATTTAAAGCAAAAGCTAATAGTGCACTTACTGCAACAGATAATAGTGGTATTGTGGGTGTACAAGTAGGAAGGGAGGAATTAATCAAACAGCTACAGCGTGAAATGATTCCTTATACACCCGAAGAACTGATTGAAATTGCCAATAAGGAATTTGCATGGTGTGATGCAGAAATGCTGAAAGCATCTAGAGAAATGGGTTTTGGAGATAATTGGAAAGCAGCTTTAGAAAAAGTAAAAAATTTGTATGTTCCACCGGGCAAGCAACCTGAAGCCATTTTAAAATTATATACGGAGTCCATTGATTTCTTAAAGAAGAATCAATTATTAACCATACCCCCATTGGCAGAAGAAACATGGGGAATGATGATGATGTCTCCTGAGCGTCAGTTGGTGAATCCATTTTTTACTGGAGGAGCAGATATCACGATATCTTATCCAACCAATACCATGAGTTATGAAGATCGCATGATGAGCATGCGCGGAAATAATCCACATTTCTCTAAAGCAACAGTACACCATGAATTAATTGCCGGACATAATTTGCAGCAGTTTGTTAATTCAAGAACCAGAACCTATCGCAATTTTGGAACACCGTTTTGGACCGAGGGATGGGCTTTGTATTGGGAATTGATCTTATGGGATCAGCAATTTGCTAAAATTCCAGAAGATAGAATAGGCATGCTTTTCTGGCATATGCATCGCTGTGCAAGAATCATTTTCTCTTTGAATTATCATATGAAAAAATGGACACCACAACAGTGTATTGATTTCTTGGTAGACCGTGTTGGTCATGAGCGTGCCAATGCAGAAGGAGAAGTACGCAGGTCATTTGTAGGCAGGTATCCACCATTGTATCAATTGGCATACTTAACAGGCGGCAGACAATTTTATGCACTAAAAAAGGAATTGGTAGATGGTGGCAAAATGAGTTACAAACAATACCATGATGCAGTATTGAGTTTGAATGCAATGCCAGTAGAAATGGTTCGCGCTATATTAACCAAACAACCGCTTACAGAAAATTTTCAGACCAATTGGAGATTCTATAATGAATAGTTGAATGAATGATTAAGCAAAAATGGATTTGGGTAATGGGCATACTAACTGCAACAGTTCTGCTGTTTCAATTTTGTGTGCAAAATAAAACACCCTTGGCACAAGATCCACGAGGAATCGCTTATGCGGGTTCCGAAGCTTGTGTAAGTTGTCATGCGGCTATTGCTAATTCGTATGCCCAAACAGCCCATCATAATACTACTAGTATTGCCAATTCATTCAACATAAAAGGAAGCTTTCACCCAGATAGTAATCAGTTTTTCTACCGGGATGATTTGAAAGTAGTCATGGAGCAAAACCAAAATAGGTTTTATCAAACTGCATATGAAAAGGGGATACAGAAAGCGAGTTCCCCCTTCGATTTGGTCATTGGGTCTGGAAGAAAAGCCCAAACATTTTTGTATTGGCAAGGAGCCAATGCCTATCAGTTGCCAGTTAGTTATTCAGTAGTAGGGAAATGTTGGGTGAATAGTCCGAATTATCCAACTGACCATGTTCGTTTCGACAGAGTAATACCCATTGGTTGTTTTGAATGTCATAGCTCATTTGTAGAAAGAACCGGAATGCGCAAGGAGAAAGGATATCGCATAGATGAAATGAATTCGCAAACGGTGATTCATGGAATTGATTGTGAAAGATGTCATGGCCCTGCAGCAGCACATGTGGCGTATCAAAAAGAAAATCCCTCAGACAAAAAAGCCAAATACATTCATTCCTTTGCTTCCATCAATAATATCCAACAAATTGAAAGCTGTGCAACCTGTCATTCAGGATTAAGAGAACCCATCCGTTCCCCATTTTTGTTTAGACCTGGGCATGCATTAAAAGATTTCTATTTGCCCGATACCAGTAAGCAAGATCCCAAGCAATTGGATGTTCACGGAAACCAATACCAGCTATTATTGGCAAGTGCTTGTTTTAAAGGTGCAATGGAAACCATTAGTTGTAGCTCCTGTCATAACCCACACCAAACGGAGCGAAATAATTTACAAGTCTTTTCTACAAAGTGTATGAGTTGTCATCAGCCAAACACAACAAAGTTTTGCTCCTTCGAGAAAAAAGTAGGCCCAACGATTGTGAACAATTGCATTGACTGTCATATGCCAGCCAAACCATCTGAACTAATCAAACTGAGCACCCAAAAAAATGCAAAACAAATTTCGAATTTGGTACGCTCACATTTAATTGCCAAATACCCTGAAGCTTCACAAACATTTCTACAATCTATTCAGCAGGGTCAGTAGTGGTTTTCTTTTTCACTGCATAATAGATGGGGATACCTAATAGCGTGATGATTAAACCAGGCCAAGTAAAATTGGGTTTGAAAATAATCAGTAGGATACAAAAACTCAGCCCCATCAGAATATAGATAAGGGGAAGGATGGGATACCCAAATGCTTTGTAAGGTCTTATAGCATCCGGTCTTTTTTTCCTGAGAATAAATATTCCTGCAATCGTGAGCATATAAAATCCTACTACCACAAAAGAGATCATATCTAATAGTTGCCCATATTTTCCGCTTAAGCTCCAACCACATGCAACAATGCATTGCAACCATAAAGCATAAGCTGGAACATTGTTCTTATTTAATGCCCCCGCTTTTTTAAAGAACAATTCATCTTTTGCCATCGTATAATATACCCTAGCTCCGGCTAAAATGATTCCATTGTTGCATCCAAAAGTAGAGATCATGATCATGATGGCAATAATGATGGTACCCGCTTCACCAAAAATCACATTGGCAGCAGAAACCCCCACACGATCTTTATCTGCATGGGCAATATCTTGTAAAGGAAGCAATGCAGCATAAGAAATATTAGTGAGTAGATAAATAACTGTAACAATCAAAGTGCCTAGAAATAAACTGAGTCCAATATTACGTTGTGGATTTTTAATTTCACCTGCAATAAAAGTAACATTGTTCCAAGAGTCGCTGCTAAAAATAGAGCCCACCATGGAAGCAGCAATAGCACCCAGCGCAGCAAATAAGGTATAAGTACCAAAACTCCCATCTGCATTCATTGGCTTTAATTGCCATGCATTTTGCCAATTTAAATCCCATACTTCTTTATTAAATAATATCAATCCAAAAAGGATTAATCCAAATAAGCTTAATAGTTTGGCAATGGTAAAAGT
>CALRUG020000196.1:0-4728 GCA_943371295.1 Synechococcus sp. UW140
TTAGGACTTATTTGGGATTTTGTAAAATCATTGTTGCTTACCTTAGTGATTCGTAAAGAAGAAAAATTTGAAGATCAATAATATTGCATGAATTTATCTATAGTAGTACCCTTATATAACGAAGAAGAATCACTGCCTGAATTATGTAGCTGGATTAAATCAGTTGTTGATCAACACGGTTATACCTATGAGGTATTATTAATAGACGATGGTAGCCGAGACGATAGTTGGAAAGTCATACAAACTATTGCTGCGAGCAATCCGAATATCAAAGGCATTAAGTTCCAAAGGAATTATGGTAAGTCTGCTGCATTAAACGAAGGCTTTAAAGCGGCACAAGGTGATGTAGTCATTACCATGGATGCAGATATGCAAGACTCTCCAGATGAAATTCCTGCATTGTATCAAATGATTGTAGATGAGGGATTTGATATGGTGAGTGGTTGGAAGAAAAAACGGTACGATAACACCCTCACTAAAAATATTCCATCCAAATTATTCAATGCGGTAGCTAGAAAAAGTTCTGGCATCAAACTACACGATTTCAATTGTGGCTTAAAAGCCTACAAGAGAAAAGTAGTAAAATGCATTGAAGTATTTGGAGAAATGCACCGTTATATTCCCGTATTAGCCAAATGGAGCGGCTTTAGAAAAATTGGAGAGAAAATAGTAGAACATAGACCTAGAAAATACGGCACTACTAAATTTGGTTGGGACCGTTTCATTAATGGGTTTCTTGATTTAGGAACCATTATGTTTTTGGGCAAATTTGGGAAGAAGCCCATGCAATTTTTTGGCTTATACGGCACCCTAGCTTTTTTGATAGGTTTCTTAACCAGTGGCTATTTAATGGTAGCAAAAATAGTAGACCTCGAAGTGGGCATCACGAATAAGCCTGCGTTTTATATAGCATTAGCGGTTATGATTATTGGTATGCAATTGTTCTTAACTGGATTCGTGGCTGAATTAGTAGCTAGAAACGCATCAGAAAGAAATGTCTACTTAATAGAAGAGAAATTAGGACTGGAAGAAGCTTAATTGTTTAGCATGGAAAAAGAGCTGATCTTAATTGGAACCACTTGGCCTTTTAGAAGTGGAGGCATTGCTTCTTTTAATGAAAGATTAGCCAGACAATTTCAGCAACAAGGTTTTAAAGTAACGATTTATACTTTCTCTCTACAATACCCGTCCTTTTTGTTCCCAGGCAAATCGCAATACAGTTCAGACCCTGCCCCTACCGACTTAACCATTCATATAAGCATCAACTCCATCAATCCATTGAACTGGATTTGGATGGGATTCAAAATTGCAAAAGCAAAAGCACCCATTGTATTGGTTCGATTTTGGCTACCTTTTATGGGACCTTGTTTAGGTACCATTTTAAGAATCATCAAATGGAATGGAGTGTCTAAAGTGATTTGTATTGCTGATAATATTATTCCACATGAAAAAAGATTCGGAGACTATTGGTTTACCAAATACTTTGTTGGTGCGGTGGATGGTTTTGTTACCATGAGTAAAAAAGTTCACCAAGACCTAAGAAGCTTCACACAAAAAAAAGCGATTATTTGTTCGCATCCTTTGTACGACAGCTTTGGTAAGATCATGTCAAAAGAAGCTGCTAGAAAGCATTTGGGCCTGCCAGTTGATGAAAACATCATTTTATTTTTTGGTTTTATTAGAAAATACAAAGGCTTAGATCTTTTATTAGAAGCCATGAAAATGGTGGCTACCAAAAATGAAGCTTCCAACAAAGCACCCATCAAACTCTTAATAGCAGGTGAATTTTACGAAGGAGAAGAAAACTATAAGTCCCTTATTGATTCACTCGGAATTCAAGATTTGGTTTATGCTTTTACCGAGTTTATACCACAAGATGAGGTACAATACTATTTAAACGCTTGTGATTTTGTAATTCAACCTTATAGAAATGCTACGCAAAGTGGGGTAACACCATTGGCATATCATTTTGAAAAACCGATGTTGGTTACCAATGTAGGGGCTTTACCCGACATGATCATCGCAGATAAAAGTGGATTGGTAGCCAATCCCACATCAGAAAGCATTGCAGCCCAAATTGAACAATTATATTTGTTAGGTGAGGATTATTTTTTACCCCACCTTCGCAAAGAAAAGAAGAAATACCAATGGGATCAATTGGCCAATGCCATCATTGACCTTGCAAAATAAATTATCGATTATGTCCAATCAAATCCGGTTGATCATACAAGAGTCCATTCAGGTAAAACAAGATTTGCTCAACAACCCTGCCATCATAGAGCAATTGGAATTAATTGTGGAAGCAATTACCATTGCATTTAAGCATGGACATAAAGTACAATTTTGTGGCAATGGGGGGAGCGCAGCTGATGCACAACATTTAGCCGCAGAGTTTTCTGGTAGATTCTATAAAAACAGAAAAGCTTTGTCTTCCGATGCATTGCATTGCAATAGTTCTTACTTAACTGCAGTTGCCAATGATTATGGATACGATGAAGTGTACAGTAGATTGGTAGAAGGCACTATGCAGGAAGGAGATATCTTAATTGGATTAAGTACCTCAGGTAATTCACCCAATATTGTGAAAGCATTTGAAACAGCAAAAGCCAAGAATATTGCTACCATTGGGTTTACGGGGAATGACGGAGGTAAATTGGGTGCGTTATCACAATATTTATTAAATATTCCATCCACCAATACACCCAGAATTCAAGAAAGCCATATTATGCTAGGTCATATTATTTGTGAACTGGTAGAAGCCAATTTATTTCCTTAGTATGTTTTCATTAGAACAGATTGATACCAGTTGGACCCTTTTCTTAGACCGAGATGGTGTATTGAATTACGAAAAAAAAGAAGACTATATCCGCAATTGGGGAGAGTTTCAATTTTATGAAGGGGTTCCTGCAGCAATTGCAACATTGAATGCATTGTTTGGCCGCATTGTGATCACTACCAATCAAAAAGGGATTGGTAAAGGATTAATGACTGCCGAAGATTTGAACAATATACACAACCCCATGTTGCAAGCCATTGAAAAACAAGGCGGAAAGATTGACCATATTTATTATTGTCCAGATTTGGCCGATGATTCTCCCAATCGAAAACCCCAAACTGGTATGGCTTTTCAGGCGAAAGCCGATTTTCCAGAAATCGATTTAACCAAATCCATCATGGTAGGCAATAGAATGAGTGATATGAAGTTTGGAAGAAATGCAGGTATGTATACCATCTTCTTAGCTACTACACATCCAGATACTCCTTATCCTGATCCATTGATTGATTTAAGATTTAACCATTTGGTTGCATTTGCAGCAGCATGCTTGAATGCAAAAAAATGATAAAATTGTTCCGACCAGTTCGTATAGCTTGAATTACTTGTAATTTGCTATATGTTTCCGCGAAAAATATTTTTAGTTGCATTAGTGGTTTTGTGTTCGTGCAAATCCATTATGATCAATGCTCAAACACCCGCCAATAAAAGCATACTTGCAGAAGCAGAAAGAATCTTGGCATCATCGGCATTTGCTATATTAAATGCAGACGATACCGAAGATCGTTTGAGAGCGGATAGCTTTTTTACTAGGCAATTGGTGCAAGCATTAAGAACCCCTTACTCTTTTCATTATGGTTTCGATTCTTTAAAAACGATTTCAAGGTTGTATGCACCAGACAGTAGTTTCAGGATTATAACCTGGCAGCTAATGAAAGACTTTAGCTATTACCGGTATAAGGGAGCCATACAAATGAATACCAAGGATGGCTCTTTAAAATTAATCCCATTATACGACGGAGCAGATTTTACAGAGAATCCATATGATTCTGTTAGAACTAATCAGAATTGGATTGGGGCAGTCTATTATAATATTATTCAGAAGGAATACAACAATAAGAAATACTATACCTTATTGGGCTACGATGAAAACGATGCAAGGAGTACCAAAAAATGGATAGAAGTATTGCATTTTGATTTGGAGGGGAAGCCCTTATTTGGCGGAAAATTTTTCAATTATCCGAACGATATTAATAAGCCCAAACAACCAGTAAGCAGATTTTGCTTGGAGTTTAAAAAGCAAGCCAATGCCAAATTAAACTACGACGCCAAATTAGATCGCATTGTATTTGTAAAGTTGATCAGTGAGTCTAATGAGCCCAATAAAAAACATACACTGGTACCATATGGCACGGTAGAAGGCTTTAAATGGGAATATGGCCGCTGGGTATATATTCCAGAATACGAAGCGGTTGAACCCGATTAAAAGCGTCTTCAAATTTACTTGAAAACAAATGTTAACCTAATCGAGCTTTAAGACTGCCAAGAACGCTTCTTGTGGAATTTCTACGTTACCAATTTGGCGCATTCGTTTCTTGCCCTCTTTTTGCTTTTCTAGTAGCTTTCTTTTACGACTGATATCACCACCATAACATTTAGCAGTAACGTCTTTGCGGATGGCACTAATATTTTCTCTGGCAACTACTTTTGCGCCAATGGCTGCTTGAATAGCAATCTGGAATTGTTGGCGAGGCAATAATTCTTTTAATTTCTCACACAATTTTCTACCGAAATCGGTAGCCCTTCCCCTATGAATTAATGCACTCAATGCATCCACTTTTTCATTGTTCAACAGGATATCCATTTTAACAATGTCTGCTTCCCTATGATCAATGGGGGTATAATCAAATGAAGCATATCCCCTAGTTGAACTCTTTAATTTATCGTAGAAATCA
>CALRUG020000197.1:0-4705 GCA_943371295.1 Synechococcus sp. UW140
TGCAAAAGGCGAATTAAAATTCAAAATCCCTAATGATACAGAATATCTATGGTTAGTAGTAATGGGTGCTCCTACTGAACATTGGCCAGTTACTATGGGAAGACAAAGAACAGATGCAGATGCTAAAAAGGAAGAACAATGGCCTTATCAATTTAAACTGAGTGGTAGTATGCTTTTTAAGCCAATTCAATAGCTAAAATAAATTGACTTTATGAAAAAATATTTATTAAAATGTTTGTTGAGTATAATGGTAATATTGCCCTCTTTGCTCTTTGCGCAAGTATTAAATAAGCAATTGATTTTAGACAAACATGTTTGGAATAACAAAGATTGGGCATGGTATAAAGAGAATATTCCATTTATTGAAACACCTGATAAAGATATTGATCGAACCTATTATTATCGTTGGGATAATCTTACGCTGCATCTTGTATATGGTTCTCCAATTTCTGGTTATGCTTGTACGGAGTTTATTGATCGCCCTTGGTGGTCTGGTAAATATGGAACCATTAGTTGTGCAGCAGGACATCAATTGTATGAAATGCAATGGTTACGAGATGCAAATTATTGGGAAGATTTCGCAAAGTATTGGTTTAAAACCCCAGGCGCACAACCCAGAAATTATTCAACTTGGTTGGCAGATGCTATTTGGAATGGATATAAAGTAAAAAGAAATCAGCCTTTGATTCTTTCGTTAAAAAATGATTTGATTGCTAATTATGGCAAATGGGAAAAAGAACGTTGGGTTGAAGCCGAAGGCATGTTTTCTTGGGATGGAATGCATGATGGTATGGAAACCAATATCAATAGCAGACAAACTGCAAAATGGTTTGAGGGTGCTCCAGGATATCGACCAACTTTAAATAGTTATATGTGGGCAGATGCGAATGCAATAACTAGTATAGCCAAACTTTCTGGTGATATTGAAACGGTTAATACATTCAATCAAAAAGCTGCAACTATTAAATCTAATTTTCAGAAAAAGAATTGGGACCCCAAACGCGATTTTTTCTTTCACCGATTTGCGAATGATGAAAGAGATGGGATTAAAGCCAATTCATTAACGTATGAAACGGGAAAATTTGCAGGTAATCCGCATGGAAGAGAACAAATTGGATTTGTACCCTGGTACTTCAATATGCCTGATGCAGGATTTGAGTCTGCTTGGAAATTCTTAATGGATTCCAATTATTTCTATTCTCCTTATGGTCCTACTACAGTTGAAAAAATGGATCCATTGTATAATGTTGCACGTAATTGTTGCGCATGGAGTGGAAATGCTTGGCCATTTGCTACATCGCAAACATTAAAAGGAATGGCTAATTTATTGCGCAATTACCAACAGTCGCATGTAACTAAGAATGATTACATCAAGTTGCTAGATAATTTTGCTAACACCCACTTAAAAGATGGAATACCTTTTATTGGGGAAGCCAATCATCCTGAAACTGGCTCATGGAGCGGGCATGATTATGTAGGGCACAGCGAACATTATTTTCATTCTTCCTATATAGATTTAGTGATCACTGGATTGATGGGGCTTCAAACAAAAGAGACGGACTCCATTGAAGTGAATCCACTAATTCCAAATGATTGGGAATATGCTTGTATAGAAAATGTATTATATCATGGAAATGATATCACCATCATTTGGGATAAAACGGGAAAAAAATATAAGAAGGGAAAGGGGTTACTCGTTTTTGCAAATGGCAAGAAAATTGGTTCATCTACTGGCTTAAGTAAAATTGTTGTGCCACTGAAAACAATCAGTCCAAAGTTATCCAATCGCCTGATGAATTATGCAGTGAATAATGAGGCAAGAAATTATTATCCGCATATCAATACTTCTTTTGCAGGAACAGGTAATTCATATGCATCAAAAATGAATGATGGACAATATTGGTATTTAAGCACCACCCCCAACAGATGGGCTACTGTTTACAATCAAGATAAAACGCATTGGGCAGAAGTAGATTTTGGTATTGATAGACCAATTGAAAAAGTAAAACTCTATTTTGTTGAAGATGCAAAAGCGGGAATAAAAATGCCGATAACATACGATTTAGCTTATTGGGTAAATGGGGAATGGCGCATTATTCCTAATCAGCAAAAACAATACAGCAATCCGCAGCCGAATGCGGCCAATATCATTTCTTTTCCATCAATTAATTCAAGTAAAATAAAAGTTTTACTTACTTCAAATGAGCAAACACCAATTGGCATTTCAGAAATTGAAGCTTGGGGTGCACCCATTGCTGACTTTGCAGTACCTAAAAATCCGGAGACACCTAATAACCTCGCACATCGTTCGGTAGCCAAATTCACCAAATCTTATCAGTCTCGATTTGATGATTCAACCGCCATCAACAATGGCTTATTGGATCCGAATAGAAGATGGACTGCATTTGAGTCTAAGAACACAAGTGATTGGGTTCAATTTACTTTTAAAGAAATTAAATTAGTAAGTAAAGTACACCTGTATGTATACAATGATAATGGTGGAGTAAAACCGCCTAAGTCTTATAAAATAGAATACTGGGATGGAGAAGTGTGGAAAGAAGTTGTATCAGCCAATAAATTACCACAAACGCCTATTGCAGACTTAAATATTTGTTCATTCCAACCAGTTCAAACCAATCAAATTAGAATAACGATGGAACATTTAAATGCAAAGTCGTTTAGTGGGTTGTATGAAGTTGAAATTCATTAAAAGAAATTTGAAAATGCTAAAGAGAATACTATTCAGTCTGGCTATCAGTTTGATTTGTGTAAAATTACAAGCACAGAAACAATCGCCTACTACACCGGGTAATATGAATCCGATTATTCCTGGATATTTTGCGGATCCAACCATTAAAAAATTTGGGGATACTTATTATATCTATGCTACTACAGATGGCAATGGGGGTGGATTAGGGCCTTCTCAGGTTTGGATGTCTAAAGACTTTGTGAATTGGACTTTTCAAGACATGAATTGGCCTACTACTTATCATTATTGGGCGCCTGATGTTACACTTGGGAATGATGGTAAATACTATATGTATTACTGTCAACCAGTAGAAGTATATGGCGCTTCTTCCAATTCACCAGTAGGTCCTTGGACACCATTATTGCCAGACAACAAACCCATGATTCCTAATTATTTTGTGCCAGGTGTGATTACATTGGATGCACAAACATTTAGAGACGACGATGGAAAGTTTTACATGTATTGGGGAACCTGGGGTATTTACCCAGATCACGGATGTGGAGTGGGTTTGATGAATCCAGACATGAAAACTTTTGCAAAAACTGGTAAGATACCGAATACCATTGCAAAAGATTTTTTTGAAGCACCATTCATGTTTAAACGTAAGGGAATTTATTATCTCACTTATTCATCTGGCGCTTGTGAAGATGAAACTTATCGGGTACAATATGTGATGAGTAAAACAAGTCCAATAGATGGGTTCGTGTACGGGAAAAATAGTCCGATTCTAGTAACCAATACAGACAAAACGGTTCATGGCCCTGGCCATCAATCGGTAATACAAATAGGGGAGGAATATTACTTGGTATATCATAGACATAATAATCCCAACTCAGGTGGAGGTTTTCATAGACAAATTTGTATTGATCGATTGGTATTTGACGAAGAAGGAAATATTGAAAGATTAGAGCCAACACATACTGGTATTGGTTTACTGGGCAAAGACAGCAACCCCTATCCCAATCAAGCATACTTAAAAAAAGTGACTGCTTCTTCTTATTACAATGAAGACTTTAAACCTGAATATGCAGTAGATAATAACAACGGTACATTGTGGAAGCCAGCAACCAATAGCACCGCACCTGCTTCATTAACCATTGATTTAGGTAAAACTATTCAAGTAAAAAGGGTGTTAACAGAATTTGAATATCCAGCTTGGTATTACCAATATAAAATTGAGTATTCAACTAATGGAACTACATGGAAAATGTATGCAGATAGATCAAAAAATAAAGTACATGGAAGTCCAATGATTGATGATGCAACTGTTACTGCTCGTTATGTTCGGATGACCATCATTGGAACAGAAAATCCTGGTATGTACAAAGCCTTATGGAATATTAAGGTATACAGTGAAAGAGCAGAACTACCTTTTGCTGTTAGCAATTTGCCGAAGCTAATTAAATCGGATTCAGCATATACCGAAAAAGGTTTATTGATCCATATAGATGCCAATCAGTTTGAACCAGGTAGTTTAGTGAGTAATTGGAAAAATAAAGGCATATTAGGAGGAGTATTTTCAGCACAGCAAAAATTACCTATTACAGAAGTGATTGCTGGGAAAAAAGCAGTGGTATTCAAGGGTTCGCAAATATTGACTTCTTCATTTCCTGTTCCAACATCTTTAGCTGGCAATAGCAGTTACACGGTATCATTTTGGATGTACACCAAGCAAATAAAAGACGAAGCTCCAGTGGTAACATGGGCTTATGGAGGAAGAGATTTGAACAATGCCATTTTTGGTTTAGGAAAACAACCTGGATTTGGCGCAGTACAACATGGTGGTTTTTCTGATATGCCATACAAAAGAACTGAAATGCCTGCAACAGGCAAATGGCAACATGTTGCTATAACATTTGATGGTACATTCGAGAAAGTGTATTTAAATGGAACGCTGAATAACCAAGAGAATAAAATGTTGTTTGTGAAAACAGTCAAGAATTTTATTTTGGGTTC
>CALRUG020000198.1:0-4656 GCA_943371295.1 Synechococcus sp. UW140
TGACTTTAAAGGAATCAGCGATAAAGCTTTTGACGGAAGAGGGAACTATACTTTAGGTGTTACTGAACAAATCATTTTCCCTGAAATTGATATTGATAAGGTAAATAAAATTACCGGTTTAGATATCACTTTTGTAACAACTGCTAACACTAATGATGAAGCTTACGAGCTTTTGAAAGAATTAGGTATGCCGTTTAAAGGAACCAAGAAAGATTAATTAAACACAGAACAACAATATTATGGCAAAAGAATCAATAAAAGCCAGACAAAGAAAGCGCGAGAAAATGGTAGCTCAATATGCTGAAAAGCGTGCAGCTCTTAAGGCAGCAGGTGACTATGCAGGATTAGATCTACTTCCAAAGAACGCTTCTCCGGTACGTTTAAAAAACCGTTGTCAGCTTACAGGAAGACCTAAAGGTTATATGCGTTATTTTGGTTTGTCAAGGATTATGTTCCGTGACATGGCTTTAAACGGTATGATTCCAGGTGTTAAAAAAGCAAGCTGGTAGTAGTCAGTTTGATAAACAAAATTTAGAACTAGTATAATTTAAATAATATGGTAACTGATCCTATAGCAGACTTCTTAACTAGAATTCGTAATGCTCAGTTGGCTGGTCATAGACTGGTTGAAATTCCTGCTTCTAATTTAAAGAAGCGTTTAACAGAGATTTTGTACGATCAAGGTTATATCTTGAAATACAAATTCGAAGACGATAACAAACAAGGTTTAATTAAGATCGCTTTAAAGTATGATCCTAATACCAAAGTTCCTGCTATCCGTTCTTTAGAAAGAGTTAGTCGTCCAGGATTACGTCAATATGCAAAGCCTGCTGAAATCAAAAGAGTAATCAATGGTTTGGGTGTTGCCATCCTTAGTACATCTAAAGGTGTTCTAACCGATAAGCAAGCTAAGGCACAGAATGTTGGTGGAGAAGTGTTGTGTTATATTTCTTAAAGTAATAGGTTCCGACAATTAAGCCTCTTAGTCGTGGCTGAACACGGAGCAATGTTCATAATAAATTAAAAATCGACTATGTCTAGAATTGGTAAACAACCGGTAGTAGTTCCGGCAGGTGTAACAATCACCGTAAGTGCAGACAATGTTCTTACAGTTAAAGGTCCTAAAGGACAATTAACGCAGAATATTGATAGAGATATTACTATCGAAATTAAAGAAGGTGAAGTTATTTTCACCAGACCTACAGATCAAATACGTCATCGCGCTATGCACGGTTTATACCGTTCATTAGTGAACAATATGGTTAAAGGTGTTACCGAAGGTTACAAGAAAGAATTAGAATTAGTGGGGGTAGGTTTTAAAGCTGCTAACACTGGAAACTTATTGGATCTTGCTTTAGGATATTCTCACAATATCATCATCGAGATTCCAAGTGAACTAAAAGTTTCAACTACCACTGAAAAAGGTCAAAACCCTAAAGTATTCTTAGAAGGAATTGATAAGCAATTGATTGGTCAAGTTGCTGCTAAATTGAGAAGCTTACGTAAACCTGAGCCATACAAAGGAAAAGGTGTTAAATACGCAGGTGAAATCTTAAGAAGAAAAGCAGGTAAATCAGCAGGTAAATAATTAAACTAACAATCCACCGGCCGAATCGGAGGTATAAAATAAACAACAATGGGTAAATTAATACAAAGGCAGAAAATCAGGTATCGCATCCGTAAGAAGATTGCAGGTACTGCTGTAAAGCCACGTCTTTCTGTATTCAGAAGCAATGCCGAAATCTATGCACAATTAATTGATGATGATAATGGTGTTACCATTGTTGCCGCATCTTCAAGAGATAAGGATATCGCTGCACAGAAAGTAACTAAAATTGAAAAATCTAAAATGGTTGGTGCTGCAGTAGCAAAAAAAGCATTGGCTCTTGGATTAACTAATTGTGTATTCGACAGAGGTGGAAATCTATATCATGGCCGTGTGAAGTCTGTAGCAGACGGAGCAAGAGAAGGTGGCTTGGTATTCTAAATTACTAACATCAATTTAATCGCTCAATAAATGTCTAAAGTAAGCGTAAATAAAGTAAAAGCGGGTGGCGACATCGAACTGAAAGATAAGGTAGTTGCTATTAACCGTGTGGTAAAAACCACAAAAGGTGGCCGTACATTTAGTTTCTCTGCATTGGTTGTAGTAGGAAACGAAAATGGTATTGTTGGTCAAGGTCTTGGTAAAGCAAAAGAGGTACAAGAAGCAATTGCTAAAGGTATTGAAGATGCAAAGAAGAACTTGGTAAAAGTACCAGTAATGCACGGAACCATTCCGCACGAACAGTGGGCTAAAGATGGTGCTGCTAAAGTATTGATTAAGCCAGCTGCACATGGAGCGGGTGTAATTGCGGGAGGCAGCATGCGTTCTGTATTAGAAAGTGCTGGAATTACCGACGTACTTGCTAAGAGCCTTGGTTCTGCTAATCCACACAACGTGGTTAAAGCTACCATTAAAGCTTTAAGCCTTTTAAGAGAACCAGTTCAGGTTGCTAAAGGCCGTAACATCAAATTGAGCAAAGTTTTCAACGGATAATATTTATGAAAAAGATAAAAATCACTCAAATAAAAAGCGGCATCGACAGATCTGAGCGCCAAAAGCAAACGCTTATTGCACTTGGTTTGAAAAAGTTGAATGCTTCTAAAGAAGTAGAAGCTACTCCACAAATACTAGGAATGGTTAACAAGGTTAGCCACTTAGTAAAGGTTGAAGAAGTTGCTTAATTAAGAAATTTTCAAGTCAGTAGTTTGGATATACCGCCTCGTGCGGATATCTTTACTTCTGACTTTTATTTATTATAAACAATGCGAGGGGTGATACCCCGTAAGTTCAAAATCAAATCAACATGAAACTACACAATTTAAAACCTGCGGAAGGTTCAGTAAAAAGAGAAAAAAGATTAGGTCGTGGTGAAGCATCTGGTAAAGGTGGTACATCTACAAAAGGTAACAAGGGTGGTCAAAGCCGTGCTGGTTACAAAAGCAAAATGGCTCACGAAGGTGGTCAAATGCCTATTCAGCGTCGTATTCCAAAGCGTGGATTTAAGAATATCAATAGAGTAGAATATAAAGTATTCAATCTTGGTCAATTAGATCAGTTGGTAGAGAAATATGGTTTCACTGAAATCTCTTTAGAGAATTTATACATCAACGGTTTAATTAGCCGTACAGATAATGTTAAAGTATTAGGTAATGGCGAACTGAAAACAAAACTCAGTTTCAAAATTAACGCCATCAGCGAAAAAGCAAAAGCTGCTATTGAAGCTGCAGGCGGAACAGTTGAGATTATCAAATAATTTTAACGTAATTTGCCAGACGCATCGTGCATGCGTCTTTTGGTTTTAAGTTATAACGCCATTTAATTTAGTGAAGTGAAAAAATTAGTTCAAACTTTTAGGAATATTTGGACCATTGAAGAATTACGAAATAAAATTATCGTAACCCTTGCATTGGTGTTAACTTATCGTTTTGGTACGCATATCGTTTTACCGGGTATTGATCCGAATAAGATTGAAGCTGCGGCCAATTCTGCAAAGAGCAATGGTTTACTAGGCATATTTGATATGTTTGCTGGTGGTGCGTTTTCACAAGCGTCTATACTTGCATTGGGTATCATGCCTTATATCTCTGCTTCTATTTTCATGCAATTGATGACCATCTTAGTTCCTCAATTACAAAAGGTTCAAAAAGAAGGAGAGAGTGGTCGTAAGAAAATTAACCAATGGACACGTTACTTAACTGTAATTGTAACACTATTTCAAGCTGGTGCATATGTAGCCTACTTAAATAGTCCTGGTTATGCTGAAGCAATTTTACCCGCATACAAACCTTTCTTCTGGTTTTCTACTGTAGTTACTTTAACTGCTGGTACTTTATTTGTAATGTGGTTAGGTGAAAGAATTCAAGATAAGGGTTTAGGTAATGGTACTTCAATTATCATTATGGTAGGTATCTTGGCTCGTCTTCCACAAAGTATTATTCAAGAGTTTGGTGCTAAAGGTGTATCTGGTGGTGGTGGACTATTGATCTTCTTAATTGAAATAGCAGTACTGGTTTCCATCATTATGGGATTAATCATATTGGTTCAAGGGGTAAGAAAAATACCAGTGAACTATGCCAAACAAATTATCGGAAGCAGACAATTTGGTGGAGCTCGTCAGTTCTTACCAGTAAAAGTGAACAGTGCTGGTGTAATGCCAATTATCTTTGCACAAGCCATCATGTTCTTACCTACTTTGGTTTCTTTTACTAATCTAGATTCTGCTTCAGGTATTGTAAAAATCTTTAACGATCACAGCAATGCTTGGTATATGTTGATATACTCTGTAATGGTAATTGGATTTACTTTCCTTTACACTGCTTTGATTTTTAATCCAAAACAAATTGCAGAAGATTTAAAACGCAATAACGGATTTGTACCTGGTGTTAAACCTGGTCAACCAACTGCAGATTATATTGGTGCAATCATGGATAAAATCACTTTACCTGGTGCAATTTTCTTAGCATTAGTGGGTATACTTCCTGGCTTTGCTCAAAGACTAGGTGTTACGCAAGGATTCAGCACATTCTTTGGAGGTACTTCACTTTTAATTATGGTTGGAGTGGTATTAGATACCTTACAACAAATTGAAACTTATTTATTAATGCGTCAAT
>CALRUG020000199.1:0-4576 GCA_943371295.1 Synechococcus sp. UW140
TTCCGCCCCTTGATAATGTCTCCATTCATAAAAGCCAGTACTTAATACCAAACATCTTCTTGCTTTTGCAGCGGCTTGATAAATTTTGCTTTCAAATAATTTTTCAGCAGTTGCATTCAGTGTGGTATATTTTTTTCTACTTTCTTCTAACTCTCCCAAGTGTTTAATAAACCATGGGATGAATTCCCAATGCGCTAATTCTGGTTGCCACTCACCTGCATTATCTTCAATAATGATGGGCCAGGATGCATAACTAAATCCTGATTGAACTTTAATATCTATAGGCGGCAGTTCTTTTTGCTTGCCTTTTAATTTGATTGTTTTTTTGGCTGGAATCTTTAGTGAGTTGTAATAACACATGTTCTAAAATTACACAACTCGGTGATTATAATCCAACTACTTCTATAATCTGAGATTTAGATGGTCTGCTGCTTACGGTTGCTGCGCAAGTACCGCAATTGGGTTCTGATTTTGCTTGACTAAGCAGTTTAACTGTAATAAATAATCCGGTAAGATCACTGGTTAGAGTTTGCATTTTTGATCGGTCTTCGCAACTGAATCTGGTAAAAAATACTTGATCGTAGATTTTGCCTTCAAACATAAATCCGTTTTCGGCATATTGTTTATAACTGCTATCTGTTAATTGAACTATTGCATCATTGCAAACTTCTTTGATGATTTTCACTCGGAATGTTGCAGTGGTTAAATCATCTTTTTGATTACAAGCCAATTGCAATATGCCTATTACGACCAATGTGAAGAAAGCGGTTCTCATGAAATTCTTTTTTAATAAGATTCTATTGCTCCAGAAAATGCTGCTTTAATTTAGGATTGGAGGCCTCGCTGCGCTCCGCCGACTTCCTCGGCTATGGCCTTACCCAAAGCTCTATTACTTTCGTTCGTTAACCTATTTTCAAACGAAGTATGTATTTACAATAAAACGGGATGCATAAAAAACTTTTATTTATTTTATTCCAGCTCTTCGCTTTAACTCAACAACGGGCATGTTTATTTGCCGCCCTACCTGTTTACCATTTTTATATGTTACTACTTTTAAAGTAGCTGCGTCATGCGGTACCAAGATAGGAGCCGTATATTTTGGATAGAATTCATCAGGATGTGTATCGTCTAGAGAATAATGAATATCCACACCTTCTATTTCTGTTGCCAGCGTCACTCTCACTCTATCTTCTTCCTTTGCTGTTGTGAAAATAGGCTCATACATGGTTTTAGCATATTTTACTTTTAGTTCATCTAGTCTTTCCATTTGTTTTTCTACGCGTTGCACAAAATTGTTCCAATTCTTTTTTCCATCAGGAGACCACACTGATTCAGCAATAGCCAACCCCCTGGGCCAGGTCATATATTGTACCGTACGCATGTTTGTCATCTGTTCTGTCCAAAGATTTCCTTGTCCGCCCAAAATTAACTTGGGGTCTACACCTTGCGGCAAGGGGTTAAAGTCGTATGTTTTTTTCAACCGCAGTGATGCATAAATAGACGGCTCGGTTATAGGATCGCCCTGCATATAATCTAGGTAAACAAAATCAGTTGGCGACATGACAACTTCGTGCCCGGCCTTAGCAGCGTCAATGCCACCTTTCATACCGCGCCAACTCATTACAGCAGCATTAGGTGCAAGTCCTCCCTCAAGAATTTCATCCCACCCTATTAATTTCTTTCCTTTAGCATTGATGATTTTTTCTACCCGCTTTACAAAATAGCTTTGAACTTCATTCATATCTTTTAATGATTCCTTCTGCATTAAACCTTTTATCAGACTGCTCTTTTCCCAAAAGTTTTTTGCGGCCTCATCACCACCCATATGTATATACTGGAATGGAAATAATTGCGCAACTTCTGTAAATACTTTATCTAAAAAACCATATACTTCTTCTTTCGCAGGGCATAGGTTGTTATCAAGCAACGCATAAAAATGACCACCTTCAGGCCACTCCATAAATTTTTCACCTGCATTTACGCTATAAGTTCCAGGTGTGCTTGTTAAATGCGGATAAGAAGCAATAGCAGCCAGGCTGTGACCAGGGACATCTATTTCAGGTAAAATATTTACAAACCTGTCGCTGGCATATTTTACCAGTTCCCTTACATCATCCTGTGTATAAAAACCGCCATAAGTTTTGGGCTCATCCGGATCTGGAGCTGTTGTATTTGCATACATGCCCTCCCTTTTTGGTCTCCAAGCGCCTACTCTAGTTAGTTCAGGCAAACTTTTTATTTCAAGCCTCCATCCTTGGTCATCGGTAAGATGTAAATGCAATAAATTGTATTTATATCTAGCCATGTCATCTATAAAACTTTTCACTTCGTCTTTAGTAAAAAAATGCCTGCTTACATCAAGCATTAACCCTCTCCAAGAAAAACGAGGGTAATCAGTCATACTTATTGCAGGTACAGTCCAATTTGTATTAGATGTAAGACCCTTTTTTCTTTCAACTTCCTTTGGCAATAGTTGTAAAAAACTTTGCATGCCGTAAAATAATCCTGCAGCTTTATTAGCTGATATTGAAACCATACTTGGCGTTACATTTATCCTATAGCCCTCCTCACCAAGCTGCGGGTCTTTTATAAAAGCTAACCTAATATTTCCTAGGGTGTTTGAAACCGTGCTCATCACTTTAACCGGCATCGCAAATCCTGTTGCTGTTTTTAAGCGATTACTTAAAAATTCGGCTACTCTTTTTGCATCTTCATTATTACTTGCTAACTCTATTGACGTGGTTTTTTTAAGTGAGAAGCTACCATCATTAAACTGGTGACTTACCGGTATAGGAATAATAGAAATATCGCGTTTACTGCTTTGAGCTTCTGCACCGCATACAGAGAGTGCTAAAATGCAAATGATCAATAGTTTTTTCATAGTTTAAATTTAATTGCAAATAATAATTATTATGTAAGCATATAATTAAACATACTTGTGACTGTATCAAAAAAATAAAAAACAATTTAAATGTAAATGTAGCCCTGGGAAACCAAACAAACGAAATGCGTTTTAACAATATTTACATTTTAGAGAAATATTGACTACCATGTTTAAACCCATTATTTTTACTTTTTTAAGATTGTGCTTAACAAGGATGTTCAGCTATCTAATAATTAGTAAAACCAACTGCTATGAACCAACGTTATTATTCGCTTGATGTATTTCGGGGGGCTACCGTGGCCTTTATGATCCTGGTAAACAATCCTGGAACTTGGTCGCATATTTATAATCCACTAGAGCATGCTCCTTGGCACGGCCTCACCCCAACAGACCTCGTTTTTCCCTTCTTCCTTTTCGCGGTAGGAAATGCTATGGCTTTTGTGATGCCGCGTTTTGAACAAACTGGCCCTGCTACTTTTTGGAAAAAAGTGCTGAAAAGAACAATCCTTATTTTTTTGATTGGCTTACTGCTAAACTGGTTTCCGTTTATGCATTGGCAAGATGATCAATTAGTATTTAACTCCTGGACCTGGTATAACAGCGATGGCGAAAGAACAGGCATTAGGATAATGGGTGTGCTACAGCGTATTGCCCTATGTTATTTTTTCGCTTCTATTATTGTTTATTATGCAAAAGCACGTATTGCATTTTTAATTGGAGCACTCCTCTTAGTTGTATATTGGGCAGTTTGTATTGCTGGCAACAATCACGATCCGTATAGTCTCAGCGGTTGGTTTGGAACGGGTATTGATAAGGCCATCCTAGGTGAGGCGCATATGTATAACGGTGAAGGCCTTCCTTTTGATCCAGAAGGTGTAATGAGCACTTTGCCTTCGATTGTACAGGTCATCTTTGGGTTCCTGGTGGGTGATTATATTTTGAAAAGAGGTAAAGCAATAGCTATAAATAACGGAGAGATAACAGAAGCGGGTGTTCATCCCAACTATCAAACCCTAACCATCCTTTTTTTGGCGGCAACAGCCTTGTTGTTTACCGGCTATGTCTGGGGGTTAAGTTTTCCAATTAATAAAAAAATATGGACAAGCTCCTATGTAGCCTGCACGTCGGGATTGGCCATCGTTATTCTATCAATACTCATTTATTTTATTGAAGTAAAAAAAGTAAGTGCTGGATGGATGCGTTTCTTTGATGTCTTTGGGAAAAACCCGCTTTTTATTTATGCCTTAAGTGGATTGCTGCCAGAGTTACTGGGCACTATACGAATCAGCAATGGTAGTAACGTTAACGGAAAAGCGGATTATGTATCTGCCTGGGATTGGTTTCATCAAAATATCACAAGTAAAATACCAGGGCCACCAGAAAATGGCTCTTTGCTGTTTGCACTTTGCTTTGTCTTTTTACTTTGGTTGATTGGTTACTGGATGAATAAAAGAAGGATTTATATTAAAGTATAAATATTTTGAGCGGGATTGTCGGCTTCACTTCGTTACGCCGACTTTCTCGGTTATGGATTTACCCAAAGCCCTCGCATCGGCTTCGCCGCTGCTGGGTTTTTCTATTTACTCACTTAGCCGAATAAATTCGGCACATTCGCAAATAAAAAAACCCTCTCACTTTCGTTCGAGGGCTTTGTAGCCGGTACGGGAATCGAACCCGTCTTTGCCCCGTGAA
>CALRUG020000200.1:0-4570 GCA_943371295.1 Synechococcus sp. UW140
ACCTTTCACCGGAAAAAAGAAAATAAGGTCTCAAATTGAGACTTATCATTACCTGTTTAGAAAAAATAATATCACCAGTGAGGCTAGCAGCAATTGATATAGGAAGTAACGCAGCAAGATTATTAATTGTTGAAGTAAGCAACGATAAAAATGGTAAGCCCCAATTTAATAAACTGAATTTGGTAAGGGTTCCACTTCGCTTGGGCTTTGATGTTTTTGCCAATGGAGAGATTTCTAAAGAGAAGCGCGGCATGATCCTCCAGACAATGAAAGCTTATAGTCATTTATTAAATGCGTATAATGTAAAAGAAGTAATTGCTTGTGCAACTAGTGCAATGAGGGATGCTTCAAATTCTGCAGACATCATTCGAAAAGTAAAATTAGAAACCGGTCTTGGAATTGAAATAATTAGTGGAGACTTAGAAGCTTCCATTATTTACGAAAATCATATTGCTGAGAATATGGATGTGGCCAATAGCTATATGTATATTGATGTAGGTGGTGGTAGTACCGAACTCACTTTTTTTACTGATGGCAAGCTTACTTTTAAACGTTCATTCAATATTGGTACCATTCGATTATTAAAAGATATGGTAGACGATGATAAATGGAACGAGATGAAAGACTATATCAAATCTGCTACCAAAGGATATAAAAAAATTATTGCCATTGGAACGGGTGGAAATATCAATAAAGTTTTCTCATTGAGTAAGAAAAAAGATGGGAAACCCCTTAGCTTAGATTTACTCAAAGACTATTATAAAGAGATTTCTAATTTTTCATTAGAAGACAGAATCAATATATATAAACTTAGAAACGACCGAGCAGATGTAATTGTTCCTGCTTTACAAATCTATATCAATGTCATGCGCTGGGCAGACGCCGATGAGATTTATGTTCCCAAAATAGGGCTAGCCGATGGTTTAGTTCAACATTTATATGCCGAAATTCACCGATGATAAGCCTATTTTCGGCCCTTTTTTAATTAAATAATGCGCATACACCCTACATTTGAATATACCCATTGGTGACTTTTATTATGATTAATACCATTTCAGATAAAAACAGGACCGTTCAAATTGTAGCGCATATTGCTGCTTGGCTTTGTTTTTTCTTTCTCCCCTACCTGGTATTTTTTCCCAGGCTAAGAGATTTTAGTATGAGCAACCATATGCTCACAGTAATTGTGCTCAACAATATTATGCTCATGGTATTCTATTACTTAAATACCATGGTGTTAATACCCAAACTACTGATCAAAGAAAAATGGTTCTTATATATTCTTAGTTTAGTTGGCTGTTTACTCTTCTTTCTTTATGTGCCTCGCACATTAGCCATGCTCATTTACCCTCCAGAAATACCACTAAATGTAACGGAGAATACAAAAGGCTTGAATAGGGGGAATAGAATTGGAAGAATAAGAAGAAGACCCTACGCAGATTTTTTCAATACCGTTTTGTTTTTGTTGGTGATTACTTTCGGTGCTTGTATAGAAGTAGTTAGACGTTGGTTACAAACGGAAGAAAATAGAAAAGAAACAGAACATGAAAGAATCAATACAGAACTCTCTTTCTTAAAATCTCAGGTAAACCCCCATTTTTTCTTTAATACATTAAATAATATTTACTCTTTAGCGATTGTAAAAAGCGATAAAACTGCCCATGCTGTTTTAAAACTTTCTGCCATCATGCGCTATATCCTTACAGAGACAGAAAGGAATTTAGTTCCACTAGAAAATGAAGTAGCTTTTATACATAATTATATTGAACTGCAACAAGTGAGATTAACCGATAAGGTGAAAGTGAATTTTAATATTGAAGGGAACACTGCTCCACTTTTGGTTGCACCACTCATTTTCATTCCATTTGTAGAGAATGCCTTTAAATATGGGGTTAGTACCAAAGAGCAAAGCAGCATCGAAATCAATCTAAAAGTAACCGAACATACTATTTACTTTTATTCTAAGAACTATATTGTTCATTCAGAAAACAATATGATGGAAAATACCGGCATAGGTATTAATAACGTAAAAAGAAGATTAGAACTTTTGTATCCAGAAAAATACCAATTAAGCCACATTACAGAGAATGGCTATTATATTGTTAACCTTGAAATTAACACCCTTTCATGATTAAATGTATAGCTATAGACGATGAGCCACTGGCATTAGAAGTTGTGAAAGAATACTGTAGTAAAATTTCTTTCCTAACATTAGAAAAAACATTTACAGATACAGACGAGGCAAGATTGTATTTACAACAGAATAAAGTTGATATCCTATTCCTAGATATACAAATGCCCGATATTAATGGGCTTCAGTTTTATAAAAGTCTATCTGTAAAGCCAATTGTTATCTTTACAACTGCTTATAAGGATTTTGCCGTAGAAGGATTTTCTGTAGATGCTGTAGACTATTTATTAAAGCCATTTGAATACGACCGTTTTTTAAAAGCCTGTTATAAAGCAAAGGAATACTTAGAATTTTTAAGTTCGCAAGAGCTTCAACTCAATTCTATTTTCGTGAAAGTGAATTACGAAATCATGAAAATTAACTTAAAAGATATTGAGTTAATTGAAGCGCTAGATGACTATATAAAAATTTATATCAAACCCTCCCCTGTTTTAACCTTAATGACTTTAAAAAGCATCAGTGATAAACTACCTGCAAGAGATTTTTTAAGAGTACATCGCTCATTTATTGTACCAATTCATAAAATTGAAAAATTCAGTAAATCTAAAATCTGGATTTCTGGGAAAGAAGTGCCTATTGGCAGTAGCTACAACAATGTTTATGACCAACTATTATCGGTTTCGAAACTAGGCTAATCTACTTCTATAACCATTTAGGATGTACCTTTGCAGCAAAATAACATACTATGGAATTTTTGCAGCAGTTAGGTTTGCAAGCGCACAATCAAGGTGTTTCTTCTGGAACCATTTGGATCAATTCAAATGGATCAACTATTGATTCTTTTTCACCAGTTGATGGAAAGAAAATTGGATCTGTAACAACAGTAGATAAAACCAGTTATGAAGCTTTGATGCAAACAAGTTTAGCCGCTGCTAAATTATGGAGGAACTGGCCTGCTCCTAAAAGAGGGGAAATTGTTCGCCAAATTGGAGACGCTTTAAGGGTAAATAAAGAGCCCTTAGGAAAATTGGTCAGTTACGAAATGGGCAAAAGTTTACAAGAAGGATACGGTGAAGTACAAGAAATGATAGATATCTGCGATTTTGCAGTGGGTCTATCACGTCAATTGTACGGACTAACAATGCATAGTGAACGTCCGCAACATAGAATGTATGAACAATGGCATCCATTAGGCGTAGTGGGCATTATCTCTGCATTTAATTTCCCTGTTGCAGTATTTAGCTGGAACGCTGCTTTGGCTTGGATTTGCGGGAATACTACCATTTGGAAGCCAAGTGAAAAAACACCTTTATGTGGCGTAGCAGTTCAACATATTATTGCAAAAGTATTTGCAGCAAATAATGTTCCTGAAGGTGTGAACTGTTTAATACAAGGTAGACGTGAAGTAGGTGAATGGATCAGTAATGATACCAGAATCCCATTGGTATCCGCTACCGGTTCTACTAGAATGGGTAAGGCATTAAGTGCTGCAGTTGCGGCTAGATTAGGTAAATCTATTTTAGAACTGGGAGGCAACAATGCTATTATTATTTCTAAAGATGCTGATTTAGATATGTCGTTGATTGGCTGTGTTTTTGGTGCAGTAGGTACGGCAGGACAACGTTGTACTACCACTAGAAGATTAATTATACATGAATCCGTATACGATGCATTTACTGCTAAACTAGTAAAAGCATATCAACAAATAAAAATTGGAGACCCATTAGATGCGAATAATCATGTAGGACCATTAATTGATCAAGACGCCGTAAAAATGTATATGAATGCGATTGAACAATGTAAAGCACAGGGTGGTCAATTTCTAGTTGAAGGTGGCGTAGTAACCGGATCTGGTTACGAAAGTGGTTGTTACGTTAAACCATGTATCGCGGCAGTTACCAATGAACTAGCTATCGTTCAGCATGAAACTTTTGCGCCCATTTTATATGTAATGAAGTACAGTAATTTGGATGACGCAATAGCTATGCAAAATGATGTACCACAAGGTTTATCATCCGCCATCATGACCTTGAATATGAGAGAAGCAGAATTATTCCTTTCTGCCAACGGAAGTGATTGCGGAATTGCCAATGTTAATATAGGAACCAGTGGGGCTGAAATTGGGGGTGCATTTGGTGGAGAGAAAGAAACGGGTGGTGGTAGAGAAAGTGGAAGCGATGCATGGAAAGCATATATGCGTAGACAAACCAATACCATTAACTACGGAAATACTTTACCGTTGGCACAAGGCATCAAATTTGATTTTTAGAGACTTTAACCACGCTAATTAACAATTGATTTCTTAAAGTGGGTTCCCTGCAAAATTAAAGTTGAGGGTAAATTGATGAAACACTTTCTGCTGGTAAAAACCTGTTGCATAACGAATATGTAATTTCTTATGCAAGAAGCCTGCACCAGCAGTAAGTCCATTCAGTCCAC
>CALRUG020000201.1:0-4469 GCA_943371295.1 Synechococcus sp. UW140
ATATTCGACTCATTGCCAATGCCAATACTTTACAAGATTTATATAATTCAATTTACGGGAATCGACCAAATGCAGTAAATGACTTTGATTCACTTTTGGTATTAATCATTGAAGCCTATAAACTTCGCAAACCTGTATTTAGAAAAAAGGACCAGATAAAAGAACAGCAATTGGCTTGGTTTACCAGCAATCAAATTGTTGGAATGAGTTTATATGTAGATCGCTTTGCTGGGAGCTTAAAATTGATGCCTGATCGGCTGAATTATTTAAAAGAATTAGGGGTTAATTTTTTACACTTAATGCCTTTATTCGAAAGCCCTGAAGGCGAGAGTGATGGAGGTTATGCGGTATCCGACTTTAGAAAAATTGATCCTCGTTTTGGTACTCTCAATGAATTTAAAATATTACAAGAAAAAATGCAGGCCGCTGGCATGTATTTGATGATTGATATTGTTTTAAATCATACTTCGCATCATCATGAATGGGCGCTCAAAGCCAAAGCTGGAGAGAGAGAATTTCAAGACTATTACTATATGTACGATAGCCGAGAAATTCCTGATCAATTTGATGCAACTATGCCTGAGATTTTTCCAGAATCTTCTCCAGGTAGTTTTACCTATGTGCCAGAATGCAACAAATGGGCAATGACGGTATTTCATCAATACCCATGGGACTTAAACTATACCAACCCTGCAGTTTTTAATGCCATGCTCTCCAATATTTTTTTCTATGCCAACTTAGGGGTTGATATTTTACGCATCGATGCGCCTGCATTTATTTGGAAACAATTGGGTACTACTTGTCAGAACCTACCACAAGCACATACTTTATTGCGCTTAATTAAACAGTGTGTGCATATTGCAGCTCCAGGCATGGCTTTATTGGGTGAAGCAATTGTAGCACCTAAAGAAATCATGAAATACTTTGGCACCGATGCATTTACTGCTAAAGAATGTGATGTAGCATATAATGCTACTCAAATGGCTTTACAGTGGGATGCTTTGGCAACAGGTGATACCAGAGTAATGCTTGCAGCTCAACACGAACTTTTGCAAAAACCTTTAGGTACCACTTGGATTACTTACACCCGCTGCCATGACGATATTGGTTTGGGTTATGATGATAGTATGATTGCTGCTGCCGGATTTAATGCGTATGAACATCGGAAATTTTTAAAAGAATATTATTCGGGTAATTTCCCCAATAGCCCTGCTGCAGGCGCATTATTCTCGGTGAATCCTAAAACACAGGATGCTAGAATCAGTGGTAGTTTAGCTTCGCTTTGCGGTTTGGAAAAAGCATTGGGAGCTGTTTCTAATACAGTTGATGGTTTCATGAATAATCCCGACATAGATACAGCTATAGCTAAAATTATTTTGATGCAAGCTCAGTCGATGTTGATTGGGGGCATACCCATGTTGTTTTATGGAGACGAAGTAGGTTATACCAACGACTATAGTTATTTAAATGATCCTGGAAAAAGTTATGATAACCGCTGGATGCATCGTCCAATTATTAGATGGGAAAAAAATGCTTTAGCAAAACAAAAAGGAAGCGTTGAGCATAAAATCTTTAGTGCAACCCAGCAATTGATTCAGTTAAGAAAATCAAATGACGCATTCAGTGATCAAAAAAATATAATTTGGCTAACCCCACACAATATTCATGTTGCGGGTTTTATTAGATACAGCAAAGAAAAAATTTATTACTGCTTATTTAATTTCAATAACAAAGCGGCCTATATAACTTGGTTTATTTTCAAAGAAAATGGTTTCGCCCCTTCAAATATTCACGACCATTGGTCTGGTAAAAAACAAAAAGTAGGGCCCGATCACGAATACCTCGTAATGGAACCCTACCAGTTTGCAGTGTTTGAATTGCTGTAAACAATCCATTTAATTATTTAACCTAAATATTACTAATTTGCTCCGTCCGTTTGTGCCCTAGCAATTGCAAAGTTGCCCACTTTAACGCCTTGCGCTAAACCTAATTCGCAATCAGATCTGTAATGTATTGCTCCATATATTCTAGACTCTGATGCCTCTTTTGCCATTGCATTGTAAGCACTTGCTCTAGAGGGTATAATATGTCCTAATATGGTGGCAGCTGCGGCACTAAATGTAGAGTGCCCAGAAATATATGCTGGAAAGTTAGGTAAGCCTGTATTGGTTTTAATAGATGGATCTACTTGAGAAGGTCGTGGATTAAAATAAGCATACTTGGTATCCCAACAAGTAATTGCTGCATCCATTTCTGCCATATTTAATAAAGCCAAATTCCTTGCCCATCTTACTTCACTAAATTTCTGCTTTACAAAATCATCTGCAGCTATTTCATTCCAATGACCTGGAGGAGTATAAGTAGCAATACCATCACCCCAATAATGCACAATCGCTATTTCATTTCTAGTTGCAGATTTAGAATACTTTCTAACTTCCTCTAATTCTACCCTGAATTTATCAGATTTAGTAGAAGGTGGTGCAGCTGGTCTTATTGCGATAGTAGTAAGTGAGTCAAATAAGAATGGTTTTACTCTCCCAAAAAAAGGCAACATGGGTGGACGCTTTGGAAATTCTTGGCTAATCCAAGGAGTTTCTCCAGAAGCGGCAGTTTGTGTTTCTAAGTCTGCCCATTGAGTGGGTGTGCCAATGGCTCTAGACATATTATCACCTGCTGCTCTAGCAATTACTTTAGCTGCAACTTGTCTAGCCAGTTGAACGCCTGCTTCAATATCTGATCGGGTGTTCATCCCTGCCATGATTCTTGATAACATATGCTCATCTGCCTTTTGTTGTATGTAGGCAATGTCTGCAGGGAATAATAACTTAAGCATTTCAACACTTACCGCAGCCACTGCTGCATCTTCACTTGGATAAGAAGGCAAATTAGTGGCTGGTACCAATGGTTTGATATTCGCATCGATTGTATGCGGTGCAGCTCTATTATAGAGTCGCTTATAATAATAAGCCGCTACTAAAGCATCGTATTGTGCCACACTTACATATGCATACGCTCTTGCTGCATAAGGAGGATTGGCAAATGGAAATTGAGGATACCCAAATGGATTAGCAGCAGAGGGTGTTGGATAAGTACCATCAGGATTATTTACGGGAGGTAAATTTCTTTTTGCAACTAATTCACGCATGATTTCATTCCACCTTAGTACTCCTCCTGCACTCCAATATTGTATACTGGCTCTCTGCTCTGCAGTAAGTGTGGCTTGAAAACCTTTGATTTCAGTGAGCTCTCTATTATATACAGCCACATTTGTAGAAGTGGGAGCTATTAGCGGAAATTCGTTTGCTGAAGCTAATACCACTGGCTTCCAATCCCCCGCATTAGCGTCTGTATTGGTTGGATTAAGTGATTCGTACATCTTATTTTTTTCTGTCACCGTTCTTTGGCAAGCAAAAAAGGTCGGTACAAAAAATAATATTAATGGAACAATTTTATTTGCTTTCATCAGATTGGTTTTGACTGTTTGAGGATTTAGAAAAATCTAGAATGTAGAAAACGCCCGCGGAAATAGATGTTGCTTGCCCCATATTACGCCCTGCAATAGTGTACATAGCATTGCCCACTGCCGATAATCCTTCTACTTTTCCAAAATTGTATTTAAAACCAAATCCTATTCTTGAAGCATTCATTTGATTACTTAAAAAAGGCATATTGTTTCTGGTCATATCAAACCCACCATTTGTTCGCATGATGTCTACAATGGCTTCTGCATATCCTTTTCCACTTCTATAACCAGCCCTAAAATTGAAATTGCTCATTGTTGGCATTTCTACCTGATTGGTATAATGCATCCTTGTAGTGTAATATGCAATTCGATCAATTGTTACATTACTTCTAGAAAAAAATGCAGCGGAAGCGGTTGTGAAAAAATTGCCCAATTGATAATCGGCCATGATACGAGCCATAGCTGTATTAGATCCTAGCCCTATAGATAAGGGTAGATAATCTTTTACATAATTAGTTAATGGTGTTGAATAAGCCCCCAATGCATAAAGGGCAAAATCAGCTTTTCCAATAGTGGTTTCAATAGGCATCCACTTAAGCGTTAATGTTAAATCTTGAATCCCTTTTCTGCCAATCAATGTTCCTGATGAAGCGCTATTACTAATGTAGGGCACAGAAAAAAGAAGATTTAAATTATCTCTAATTCCGTAGTTTCCCATAATGCCAATCATATTAGAACTTACTGTTCCTAAATTTAAATTGTCCCGCTTGAGTGTTCCTTCCCAATAATTTTTCCAAGAACTATTTCCGTACATTAAACCTGTACAGAAATTATTTTTAGCCATCATCAGCGCATCCATATCTGTTTGCGCATAGCTATTAATAGTCATTGCAACAAAAGCAATAGACAGAGCTATCCCTTTAAGGGCTAGCCTAAATATATTTTTCATTTTTGTTGATTATAATTTATAACTAAATCCAATATTGATTGAATAATCTGCAAATGC
>CALRUG020000202.1:0-4430 GCA_943371295.1 Synechococcus sp. UW140
ACAGGATATTTGCCGACCCAAACCTAATTTTTAAAGGCTTATATGCAATCAGTGAGTTCAACAACAGGTAGGCTGGCTTTTGTGGTTAGTTTCATCTCTTTTTTCGCAATCAGTTCATCTGCTCAGGTAAATTCACCATTTTCCCGCTACGGATTGGGCAATTTAGTAGGTTCCCAACATGCAATTAGCCGTTCAATGGGTGGTCTTTCAGCCGCTTATGCCGACGGGAATAATTACAATGTAGGCCAGGCCATCAATTTTAATAACCCAGCAACTTATGGTTCCAATTATATGGTCACCTACGATTTGGGTTTATCTATTGATTCCAGAAAATTAAAAAGCGCTAACCCGAGTGGTTCTTTTAGTTCCATTTATTTAATTCCTAGTTATTTAGCGGTAAGTGTTCCATTAGATAAAGTAAAAGGATTGGGATTGGCTTTTGGATTAAGGCCGCTTACCAGAATTAACTACGGTGTAGAAAGCAATGCCCGCCTTGCCGGAGACAGTATTGGAACCATCTACGAAGGTACTGGTGGTACCAACCAAGCATTCATTGGGATAGGAAAGAAATGGAAGAATTTAAGTGTAGGTTTAAATACAGGTTACACTTTTGGAAGAAAGGAATTGAGCACTTCAAAAGCTTTCTACAACGATACGCTTCAGTATTTTCAATCGAAGTCTGCTACCCAAACCAATTTTGGAAAAATGTTTTTCCAGTTGGGTTTTCAATATGAATTCACCCTATCTAAAAAAGAAAATGTAGCAGATAAATCTGCAAAAAGTCTTTTAATGAGAGTGGGTGCTACGGCCTCTTTGCAACAAAATTTAAATGCCGTTCAAAAAATAAGTAGACAAACTTTTGTGACCAATGCTTCTGGTGGATTAATAGAAGTAGACAGTATTGCAAAGCAAGACAATATCAAAGGCACTATTGTGATGCCAGCTACATATGATGCAGGATTCATGATTATGAAAACCTTAACCAATACCAGAGGTAATTTTCAATTATGGTCTGCTGGTATAGAATATACCACCACACAATGGACCAAGTATCGCGATTATGGTCAGGCAGATGCATTGAACAATAGTTGGGCCTTAAAGTTGGGTGCTCAAATCAGCCCTAACCCTGATGGAGGAGCTACCAGCTACTTGAGCAATGTAAACTATCGTTTTGGGTTTCAGTTTGGAAAAGATTATATCAATGCAGATGGCAATGGTTTAAAACATAGTTCTTTTAGCCTTGGTGCAGGTTTCCCTATTAGAAAATGGAGAAACTACGAAACACAATACACAGTTGTTCATGCAGCGCTCCAATTTGGTAAAAGAGGATCTGCAGTAAATAATATTACAGAGAACTACACTCAGTTAACACTCGGATTTAGTTTAAGTGATATGTGGTTCATTAAACGTAGATATGATTAATCCATTTCAACATAATAAAAATATAATTGCAGCCTTTTTCATGGGCTGCTTTTTTATGTTGGCTTGTGAGAACGATGTAAACGAAGTAAAAGAATTTGGAAAGAAAAAGCCCGGTATTGAAGAAGGGAAAAATATTACCAGCTATTTAAGTATGGGGGGCAAAATGAAAGCCAAACTAACTGCTCCGCTTTTGTTAAGATACCAAGGTGATAGTGCCCTAAAGTCTGAATTTCCTAAAACCCTATTTGTAGAATTTTACAACGACAGTATGAAGCTGGAAAGCACGCTCAGAGCCAATTACGGACGATATGTAGAGAATGAGAATAAGATTTATTTAAGGGATAGTGTTGTCATCATTAGAATTAATGGAGACACATTAGAAACATCCGAATTATTTTGGGATCAAACACTTGGAAGGTTTCATACAGACAAGCCAGTTACCACCAGTCAACGTAACCCCAGACAAAAGCTGTACGCCAAAAAAGGCTTCAGCTCTAATCAAACCCTAACCGATATTACTTACTATGAATTAGATTTAGGAAGCTTTCTAATTTTACCAGATAGTACTACCGATAAAAAACAATAAAATTAATTTTATGGAATACAGAAGAATGGGAAGATCAGGCCTTCAATTAAGCGTATTAAGCTTTGGAAGTTGGGTTACATTTCATAAACAAATCAACGACAATAGTGCCGACGAACTAATGGGCATTGCTTATGACAATGGCATTAATTTTTTTGATAATGCAGAAGTATATGCTTTGGGTGAGAGCGAAAAAATGATGGGGCGTGTGTTGAAAGCAAAAAAATGGGATAGAACTTCTTATACCGTTTCTTCTAAAGCTTTTTTTGGTTGGAGAGGTAAAGAAAATAAACCCAACCAAACTGGCTTGAGTAGAAAACATTTGACCGAAGCTTGTAATGAAGCGCTGCAAAGACTTCAAACAGACTACTTAGACTTATATTTCTGTCATAGACCCGATAAGAATACGCCTATCGAAGAAGTGGTGTTAACGATGAATACCTTAATTCAACAAGGAAAAATTTTATACTGGGGTACCAGCGAATGGAGTGGCGTTGAATTAATGGAAGCACATAGAGTTGCGCAACACTATCGTTTGATTGGCCCTTCAATGGAACAACCTCAATACAATCTTTTTGAAAGAAATAAAATAGAAAAGGACTACTTAGAAGTCTTTAAAAATGTTGGATTGGGCACCACCATTTGGAGTCCATTGGCAGCGGGCTTACTTACCGGCAAGTACAATAATGGTATTCCCGAAGGAAGTAGACTAGGCATGGAGGGATTCGATTGGCTCAAAGAGCGTTGGGTTATGCAAGAAAAAATTGAAAAAGTAAAGCAATTACAATTGTTGGCCAACGAATTGGGTTGCAGCCTGCCTGCATTGAGCATTGCCTGGTGCATCAAAAATCCCAATGTGACTACTGCCATTTTAGGCGCTACCAAAAAGGAGCAATTAATCGATAATTTAACTGCATTAAAAGCAGTGGAACTATTAAATCCCGAAGTAATTGGCAAAATTGAAGCGATTATGCAGAATAAACCCGTGTTAGCGGAATACTAAAAGCAAAAAAAAGTTCTACCTTCTTTCCAACTTTTCATATAATCCTTCTCTTACTCATGAAAACTGCTTGGAACAGGTAATAGACATACAAAAAGCTGCTGTAAAAAAGGCTTGCAATGGAGATGCAAAAGCCCAGGCTTGGTTGTACGAGCAATACAGTAAAGCAATGTTTAATATCTGTACCAGAATGACTGGCAACAATTCAGACGCAGAAGACCTTTTGCAAGACTGCTTTGTTATTGCATTCAGCAATCTTCACCAGCTTAAAGTTGCAGAGCAATTTGGTGGCTGGCTCAAAAGAATTGTAGTAAATGAATGTATTCGTTTCAGCAAAAAGAATATTCGCTGGGAAGAATGGGATAGCAATCAACAAGGCAATCTGGCTGATGAAGAAACAGAATGGTGGAAAACAATTGACTTTAAAATCATTCATGCAACTATTAAACAATTACCTGAAGGATGTAGACAGGTATTCAATTTGTATGTGTTTGAAAATTATTCGCACAAACAAATTGCAGAGAGCATGGGTATTTCGGAATCAACCAGCAAAAGTCAATACCAGCGAGCAAGAGTATTACTAAAACAAAGAATTTATAAACAAGTACAAATACATGGATGAGTTTAAAAAATATTTAATCACCAATCAAGAGCAGCTTGATACCGATGAACCCAGTTCATTGGTTTGGAGCAAAATGCAAGAGCGGTTACAAGCACAGTCTGGAGAAAACTTCGAAGTGCCTGACGAATCTAAATCAGCAAAACTTGATTTTACTGCAAAAGTATTCTCCATACGAAAATGGGTACAATGGTCTGCAGCTGCTTGTATCTTGGGCTTAGCAGGCATTGGTGTTTGGTATTTGTTTAGAGATGAAAATGCAGTGAAACCATTACAAGAACAAGTGGTAACAATTGATCCAGAGGAAAATGCTGCTCCTAGCAATGCTCCAACTATTAGCCCCGCTAATTCACAAAATAATGATCAGTTGAAGGAGTCCATGGTAACAAATGCGCCTGTTTCAAAAGATGCAATAGTTGGTTCAACGCAACCCAATTTGAGTAAACCAACCCAATCGGTTCAACCAACATCAGCAGGCATTTCTGCTGCAGCAAATAACAACAGTAGTGCAATGACTGCACTGGTAAATATGGAATCTGGTTTTACACAGATCATCAATCTGCAAAAAGGAAAAATCAGTACAACACCCATGTATGCTGAGTCTGCCAGTTATTTTAATGAATTCAAAGCACAAATAAATCAGCTAGAGCAAGAGGAAAAACAAATCAAAAAAGAAATTTCAAAAAAAGGACTAACAGATCACCAGCTTGATCAACTGATAAATCTGTATCAATATAAATTAACTGTACTGAAGCAGTTACAACTAGAAATGAACAAAACCAATAACCGTTACAAACAAAACAGAG
>CALRUG020000203.1:0-4421 GCA_943371295.1 Synechococcus sp. UW140
TTACTTAAAGAATCGAATAACCAAAATAAAAAAGTGGTTATAGGGAGGGATGGTAGAATTAGTGGTGAAATGGTTCAGGCATTAGTGGTAAATACCCTTATTTCCATGGGATTAGACGTGATTAATCTAGGATTGAGCACCACCCCAACTGTTGAAATGGCCGTAGTAACCGAGCAGGCAATAGGAGGAATCATATTAACCGCCAGCCATAATCCCAAAGAATGGAATGCGTTAAAATTATTGAACAATAAAGGTGAATTTATAAGTGGAGCAGAGGGCGCTAAATTACTTGAAATAGCAGCGAAGGAAGAGTTTCAATTTGCTTCGGTTGATCAGCTTGGAAAAGTAGTTGCTGGTGAAAATTTATTAGAAAAACATATTGAAGCTTGTGTAAACTATCCATTGGTAGACAAGGAAGCAATTAAAGCAGCCAATTTTTCAATTGTCATAGACGCAATTAATAGTACTGGAGCTATTGCAGTTCCCGCATTACTAGATGCATTAGGTGTAAAAAAATATACCATTTTAAATGGTGAAGTAAATGGACATTTTGCCCATAACCCAGAACCATTACCGGAACACTTAAGAGATTTGTGCAATGAAGTAAATAAACAAAAAGCCAGCATGGGTATTGCAGTTGACCCTGATGTTGATAGACTTTGCTTTGTTTGTGAAGATGGCAGCTTATTTGGAGAGGAATATACATTGGTGGCTGTTGCTGATTATGTTTTACAACATCGCAAAGGCAATACAGTAAGCAATATGAGTAGTACACGTGCATTAAAAGACATCACTATTAAACACGGTGGTACTTATTCATCAAGTGCAGTTGGTGAAGTAAACGTAGTGACTAAAATGAAAGAAGTCAATGCGGTGATTGGTGGAGAAGGCAATGGTGGAATTATCGTTCCAGATTTACATTATGGCAGAGATGCATTAATTGGGATTGCATTATTTCTAACTCATTTAGCCAAAGAAAAAAAATCAGTAAAACAACTGAGAAGTACTTATCCAGACTATTTTATGAGCAAGAATAAAATAGAATTGACCCCGGGGGTTAACTTGTCAAGTATTTTTGAACAAATTAAAAAGAAGTATAAGAAAAATCCAATCAATACAGAAGATGGACTAAAGATTGAATTTGACAATGATTGGGTACATTTAAGAAGCAGTAATACAGAACCAATTATTCGAATTTACGCAGAAAGCAATAGTGAAACTGTTGCTGCAAATATTGCAAAAAGATTAATGGATGATATTAAAGAAGCAGCTGGATTAAATTAATCATTTATCAAACGTTTTTATGGAAAGAATCTACCTAGACAATGCAGCAACTACTTCATTAGATCCTGCAGTATTAGAAGCCATGATGCCTTATTTAACCAAGCATTTTGGTAACCCATCTTCTATTTATTCCTACGGTAGAGAATCTAGAATGGCCATTGAAAATGCTAGAAAATTGGTTGCCAAAATTTTAAACGCCCACCCCGCTGAAATTTTCTTTACTAGTGGTGGAACAGAAAGTAGCAATATGGCAATCACCGCTTCTGTGCGCGACCTCGGATGTAAGCATATTATTAGTTCTCCTATAGAGCATCATGCTACCAGCCATACCATTGAATACTTGTATCAAAATGGAGAAGCAGCATTAAGTTATGTAAAGCTGCTTCCTGACGGACATATTGATTTAACTGATTTAGCCAAATTATTAGAGGAGAGCGAAGAAAAATGTTTGGTTACGCTCATGCATGCCAACAATGAAATTGGTAACATGTTAGACATCCATGCAGTGGGAGAACTTTGTAAAAAATACAATGCAATTTTCCATTCAGACACTGTTCAAACAGTAGGTCATTTCCCTTTTAATTTAAGAAATACGCCGGTTCATTTTATAACTGGAGCTGGACATAAATTTCATGGGCCTAAAGGAGTTGGTATATTATACATTAATGAAAATGTAAAGATCAAACCTTTCGTTCACGGGGGAAGCCAAGAAAGAAATATGCGAGCTGGTACCGAAAATTTATACGGCATTGTAGGTTTTGCTAAAGCATTGGAATTGGCCACTACCAATTACGACAACGATAGCAGTTATATAACTGAGTTGAAGTTATACATGATGGATCAACTCAGAAAGAATATCAAAGGCATTAGTTTTAATGGAGACCCTACAGGCAATTCTTTATATGCTGTTTTAAGTGTTAGTTTCCCAAAAACAGAAAAAAGCGAAATGATTTTATTCAATTTAGACATCAATAATATTTGTGCAAGTGGAGGAAGTGCCTGTACTAGTGGGGCCGACCAAGGTTCACATGTGATTAGAGCAATTAATAATAACCCTAATCAGGTCACAGTGAGATTTAGCTTTAGCAAACACAATACCAAGGCCGAGATTGATGCAGTAATTGAAAAATTAAGAGAGCTGATTTAAATATCTTCCTCTTCTTCTTCCGTACTAAAATTTTCAAAGTTCATCATACTGCCCATTAAATCGTTAAAGCTGAGTTTACCGTCTACCGATTTTTTGCTAATCATAGAATAAGCTGCAAGCCCATGTAATACAAATTCCATCAACAGTGCATTTTCATTGGCATTGGCATGAGGATAGTATTTTTTAACCAAAACATACAACCCATCTATTTGGTAAAGGGTTTCAATTTTCGCAGCGTCTTTCATGTCTAATAGCAATTCAATATGATTGCCATTGTCGAACCAACGTGTAATTGCTTTATATGGACTTTCAATTGCTGCTGATTCTTCTGTTGATTTCTTCCCAGTATTTCTTCTTTTTTTAGCTTGTTCCGGATTGGGGAAATATTGGACAAATAAATTCCTTACCGATTTATCTATTAAGTTTACAGCAACCTGATAAGGTCCTTCTTGTTCCCCTTCATATACCAATTCAATTTTTCCAGTAATAGCGGGAATAATACCATTTAAATCACTGATCCAAACCTGTGTGGAGGTTTCATTGTGTATGATGGCTCTTCGTTCCGCACTACTCACCGCATTCTCTAATGCAGCAATAGTAAGCCTTGCACTAACTCCGCTCTTTCTGTCTACATATTCATTAGACCTTGCTTCAAATGCAACTTGTTCAATGATGCGTTTAACTAAATCACTAATATTAACCCTATCCTTTTGTGCTGGCAAGATATTCGCTTCCTGTTCAGTAATAGCCAATGATGTTTCTATATTTTTGGGGTAGTGTGTAAGTATCTGGCTTTCTATTCGATCTTTTAAAGGAGTTACAATGCTTCCGCGATTGGTATAATCCTCGGGATTTGCAGTAAACACAAACAAAATATCCAAAGGCATTCTTAACTTGAAGCCCCTGATTTGTATATCACCCTCTTGCAAAATATTGAATAATGCTACTTGAATTCTTGCTTGTAAATCGGGCAATTCATTAATAACAAATATGCCACGATTGCTTCTTGGTATGATTCCATAATGAATTACTTTTTCATCGGAGAAACTCAATTTTAAATTTGCTGCTTTAATGGGATCAATGTCTCCAATTAAATCGGCCACACTCACATCTGGCGTGGCCAACTTTTCGCCATAGCGCGCAGTACGATGCACCCATTCAATAGGAGTTTCATCCCCTTTCTCTGCAATTAAATCTTTGGCATACCTACTCAAAGGATTAAATGGATCATCGTTCACTTCCGAACCAGCAATCACAGGAATATATTCATCTAGCAAATCAATCATTTGCCTAGCCATTCTTGTTTTAGCCTGTCCTCTTAATCCTAAAAACAAAATATTATGTTGACTTAGCAAAGCCCTCTCCGTATCAGGTATAACTGTGTCTTCATAACCCATTATACCTACAAAGGGGTTTTCTTTTTCCTGTATGGTTTTAATAAGGTTATTCCTTACTTCTTCTTTAACCGATTTAAATTGATATCCACTTGCTTTTAGTTGACCTAAATTATAGATTGAATCGTATTGAAGGGTTTTTGCTTTTTTCATTTTAATAAACTGTTTTTCTTTTTCCGCTTTCAAAGTCTTTAAATATAAATGCACCTAATTTATCCAATGAAGCAAAATATGCTTTGCCGTTATTCATTTCAGTAAATTCCTGTACAAACTGCTGTAGATAAGGATCTGAAGCAATCATAAACGTTGTGATGGGTATCTTTAATTTTTTGCATTGTGCTGCTAAATTGATGCAACGATTCACTACTTTTCTATCTAACCCAAAACTATTTTTATAATATTGCTTACCAATTTTTAAACAAGTTGGCTTTCCATCAGTAATCATGAAAATTTGCTTATTGGGATTCTTTCTTCTCCTAAGTAAATCCATTGCCAATTCAAGCCCAGCAACTGTATTGGTATGATAAGGTCCTACTTTTAAATAAGTGAGATCTTTCATTTCAATACTCCAAGCATCATTTCCAAAAACGACTATA
>CALRUG020000204.1:0-4376 GCA_943371295.1 Synechococcus sp. UW140
TGACTGGAGAGAACGACAAACCTATGTTTCTGGCCCGAGTTTAAATGACAATAAATGGCACCATGTTGCCTTTGTATTTCAAGATGGCGTTCCCAATGGCTCGCAACTTTATCTCGATGGTGAAGCTACTGGCTCCCCTTTTACCTATCATGTTTTTAACCAAACAGGGCAATTAGATATTGGTGGCAATAATTTTTGGGACCAATTTTTCAATGGATACATCGATGAAGTAAGGGTGTGGAATAAGCCTTTAATGGCTTCGCAAATAAAACAACATGCACAAAAAGAGATATCTAGGTACAGTGATGGCTTACTGATCTATTATAAATTTAATCAAGGTAATGCAGATGGAAACAACACCGATATATTGCAAGCACTCGATGAAACGACCAATAAACTAGATGCTTATTTTTTTAATTTTTCATTATCCGATACAGTATCAAATTTTAAGCAACAAACAATTTTACAGCCGTATAATGACAATGCTGTCATTGGATTTTTTGTAGATAACAAATGGTTAATCGGCTATACAGTAGTACTCATTCTACTTGCATTTATACTATACCGTATAAGACTTCAATACTTTGCCAAACAAAATAAGCAGCTAGAAAATAAGGTAGCACTCAGAACAGAACAGTTGGCAAAAATGCTGGGTGAAAAAGATATTTTAATCCAGGAAGTACACCACCGTGTTAAAAATAATTTACAGTTTATTTTATCCATCATAGATATGCAAATGATGATGGACAAAGAAAAAGACCATCCGGCACTTGAAGATGTAGCAAGAAGAATAACTTCCATTGCGTTGGTTCACGAATTGTTATTTAGACAAGGCGATATTGAAAAAATAAATTCTACCGAATATTTTAATGCATTTACGCAGAGCATCAACCAATTGATTGGCGCTAAAAATATTCTATTTGCTCACCATGTAGAAGAAATTACGTTTACGGTTAAACAATGTACCAGCGTAGGTATGGTGATATCTGAATTGATTGCTAACTCCTTAAAATATGCGTTTGAGCAACAACAAGCACCTGCTATTCAAATGTCATTAACCCTAGACAATGAAACCAAAGAAGTTACCTTAACGTATGCAGACAATGGAAAAGGTTTTAATGAAAACAATTACTCAAAAGGTTTGGGCACCAAACTCATCTCGGTATTTAGTAAACAAATAAATGGAACCTACCACTATAGCAATAAGAATGGTGTATTGTTTACCCTAAAATTTACCATTTAAATGCTTGATGTTCATAAAATATTGATTGTAGAAGATGAGGCACTGATTGCAGCGCATTTACAAACTATTCTAGAGGAACTTAACTGTACCAATATTGTAGTGGTAGACACAAAAGAAGCTGCCATTAGCACCATAGATACGTTAAAGCCCGACATTACATTACTAGATATTAATTTATCGGGAAATATGGAAGGCATTGCTATTGCTGACTATATCAACAAAACTTGCCAACTTCCTTTTATTTTTATTACCGCCTATGCCGATGCTACTACCCTTTCTACTGCATTATTGAAACACCCGGCAGCCTATATTACAAAACCGTTTAAACAAGCCGATGTTATTGCAGCCATACAACTTGTTTTTTTAAATAGCCCCAAACCCAAAAAGGAATACCTTGTATTTAAAGCAAATGAAACTTTAATAAGATTGAATATTACTGCCATTACGCATATTGAAGCAACAGGCAACTATATTGTTATTCATACCAAAGGAAAAAAGTATACCCTTCGCCACCCATTAGCCTGGGCTTTAGATAACCTCCCTGTTCATTCATTTATAAAAGTACATCGTTCCTTTGTTGTTAATATCAACCATATTCAAGAGCTCAATTACCATGAGGTTAAAGTAGACAATACCACAATACCCTTGTCTCGTATCTATAAAGATGCCCTCAATGAAAAATTAAATTTGAGCAAAAAAAAATAATAACACTTCTTCTCTTTACCATTTTTTGTCTACTGCAAAACCTTATGTGGTTACTCACATACAAAAACTTGCATTCTGCACCATTTATTTGAATAATCGCTGCTGACCAACTTACTTTAATTAAGCAATCAATTCATTTTTAAACATTGCTTTTTTCTGTACCCTATCCCTTAAAACAATAATAATGAAACACTCATTTACAAAACGCTTAGTCATTTTCCTGTTGGTTTTGGGAACTTCTATTACTAAAATAAATGCACAATGTTTCAGCAAAATAAGTGCTGGAAGTGAACATACCTTAGCTATAAAAGCTGATGGTACTTTATGGGCATGGGGAAGAAATAATGTTGGGCAGTTAGGTGACGGCACCAATACACAGCGAACAAGTCCGGTAAACATTGGAACTGCTAATAACTGGGCAAGTGTAAGTGCCGGATTTAACTATTCCATAGCCATAAAAACTGATGGCACTTTATGGGCATCTGGATTAAATGACAATAACCAATTGGGCGATGGTACTACAACGAATAAAAACAGCTTTATACAAATTGGCACAGCCAATAATTGGGCAAGTATAAGTGCAGGCGTAGTACATGTATTAGCCATAAAAACTGATGGCACGTTGTGGGCATGGGGCGATAATTTTGATGGCCAATTAGGCAATGCCACCAATATTAATAGTAGCACACCTGTACAAATAGGAACTGATAATAATTGGGCAAAAGTTAGTGCTGGCGATAACCATTCTATAGCCATAAAAACTACTGGTACTTTATGGGGCTGGGGCTGGAATGGGAAAGGGCAAATAGGCAATGGTACCACCACCGATACAAATAGCCCTGTACAAATAGGCACAGATAATAATTGGGCAAATGTGAGTACATACGATTATACAATAGCCATAAAAACTAATGGTACATTGTGGGGTTGGGGCGGTAATTTTTATGGGCAATTAGGCAATGGTGCTAATGCCGATTTAAACAGCCCTACACAAATAGGTACCGATAATAATTGGGCAACTATAGATGCAGGTGGTGGTTTCACTACTGCTGTAAAAACCAATGGTACATTATGGGCTTGGGGATTTAATGCAACCGGACAATTGGGCGATGGTACTACAATAGATAAAAACAGCCCCGTGCAAATTGGTACAGCTACTGATTGGAATGCAGTTTCTGCCGGAGGATCACATACAATAGCCAAAAAAATAGATGGAAGCATAATGGCTTGGGGTAGTAACAATCGTGGCCAATTGGGCGATGGTACAACTGTAAACAAAAGCGTACCCACTAGTATTGCTTGCCCGGGTGCAGCAATACCTACACCTAGCATAACAACAACTGGTACATTAAATGCTTATAGTGCCTGTTCTGGTGTAGTTTCTACAGCACAAAATTTTACCGTTAGTGGCAGTGATTTAACAGCTAATCTAATAGTAACAGCCCCTACAGGTTATGAAGTATCAACTACAGCAGGTAGTGGTTATGCAGCAAGTGTAAGTTTAACGCCAAGTACAGGTACTGTTGCAACTACAACCATTTATGCAAGATTATCAACAACAGCAACAGGTAATCCATCCGGCAATATTACATGTGCTAGTACAGGTGCTGCCACGAAAAATGTAGCTGTTTCAGGAACAGTTGCAAGTATTAGCCTTTCGGCAGCTTCTCAAACAAATATATCCTGTAATGGTGGTTCAAATGGAGCTGCAACAGTAAATGCTGCTACTGGAGGAACAGGACCATATACTTACAATTGGACACCGGGCAACCCTACAGGTGATGGAACTACAAGTGTTACTGGTTTAACAGCAGGCACTTGGACATGTACTGTAACCGATGCAAATTCATGCACAGCTACAAGAACATTTACAATTACAGAACCTTCGGCTGTTAGTACTGCAACTGGTTCACAAACAAATGTATCCTGTAATGGCGGATCAAACGGTTCTGCTTCGGTAACCCCTTCGGGTGGTGCTGGTACGTATACCTACTCATGGTCACCATCAGGTGGAACAGCTGCTACTGCAACAGGATTAAGTGCAGGTGCTTATACCGTTACTGTAACCGATGCAAATTCTTGCTCAGCTACAAGAACATTTACAATTACCCAACCTTCGGCAATCAGCACTGCAACTGGTTCGCAAACAAATGTGTCTTGTAATGGCGGATCAAACGGTTCTGCTTCTGTTACCCCTTCGGGTGGTACCGGTGGATATACTTATTCTTGGTCACCATCAGGTGGAACAGCTGCTACTGCAACCGGATTAAGTGCAGGAGCTTATACGGTTACAGTAACTGATGCCAATTCATGCACAGCTACAAGAACATTTACAATTACCCAACCTACGGCAATCAGCACTGCAACTGGTTCTCAAACAAATGTATCCTGTAATGGTGGATCAAACGGTTCTGCTTCTGTTACTCCT
>CALRUG020000205.1:0-4350 GCA_943371295.1 Synechococcus sp. UW140
AGTTTTGACAAACCCCTGTACTTAGTACAATATGGTCTGCAGGAACGGTTAGGGTTACATCATAATTACCAAAGGCCAAAGCGAATTCGCCTCTTCCGGTAAACTGCTGATTTTGCCATCCTTGGAAATCACTATACACACATAAACGTGGGAACCACTGTGCCATAGTGAATAGGTTGTTGCCATCTTCTAGGGTTTCATATCCACCTCTACCGCCAACAGTCATACGATTGGTTACTTTATAGCTCCATGCAACATTAAATACAAATTTCTGACCTGGCTTTAATGGCGCAGGTAGATCTATACGCATCATGGTTCTGTTGATGGTATACTTTAATACTTTACCAGCAGCATCTGTTAAAGACGAAATGATATGACCATTTCCATTGTCTTTTTTTGCTTCAGCCATATTGTCTAAGGCAGCAGTTGTTAATTGACGTGGCAATGAAGAAGCATCTTGGTAGTTTGCATTGTTCTTGCTGCTATGTTCATTCTCATCTAACTGTAACCATAAATAGGTTAATACATCAGGAGAATTATTAAAATAAGTGACTGTTTCCGTTCCTTTTAATTTGAGATTGGCTTCATCTAACTCTGCTTTAATAACATAGTCTGCTCTTTGCTGCCAATACTTTGGACCAGGTGCCCCACTTGCAGTTCTGTATTCATTTGGCGTAGGTAAAATAGTACCTAACTGCTCAAATTTGTTACCGTGATTGGATGTGGGGTTGTTCATGATGTTTTGCGCCTGACTCGTTAATGCCAGTACAGAAGCAAATAGTAACACCGTAATTTTCTTCATGATAGTGTTGATTTATTAGAATGGAATTCTTTCTAAAGCCATTTGAAGTGCAATGGCAAAAATACCCCCTGAAATGTACAGAATGTATTCTCTTCTATTAACTTTAAAAAGGTTTACGAATATAAGTGAAATAAACAGAATGGATAGCACAATCAATATTTGCCCTGCTTCTAACCCAAGATTAAAAGCTAACAATTCTGGAACAATATTTTCTCCCTTACTTAATAAGCTTTTGAGGTAATTGCTAAAGCCCAATCCGTGAATTAGCCCAAAGAAAAGGGCAAAAAAGTAAATAACGGGGAATTTAGCCTTGAAAGCAAACTTTTTAACGAAGACATTGCTGATAGCGGTCACTAAAATAGTGATTGGAATCAAAAACTCAATCCAATCCGTAGAATAATTAAAATATTAAAAACACTTAAAGCGAGGGTGATGGAATGCCCAATGGTAAATGCGGTAACCAACCATAACATTTTTTTCCAATCGGCAAACTGATAGCGAATACATAAAGCCGCAACAAATAGAATATGATCAATTCCTTTTAAATCAGCAATATGCTGGTAACCCATTTCAAAAAAAAGGCCAAAATCATTCATTGGAGCAATTTAAATTAAAACCGACATTTGCAGGAATTAAATTGTTTTAATGGCAACAATATTCGCTCAATGGTTAATCAGCGCAAGCATAGCAATCTTGCATCCTTTCTTTGTGTCTGTAATTGAAATTGAGCATAATCCAAAAGATGCCACTGCCGAAATTAGTGTTAGAATATTTACCGATGATTTGGAGAAGACACTCCAAAAGCAAAGCACTGGAACAATTGATATTATCAAGCCGAGTAATAAAGCAGTTATTGATCAAAAAATCAGTCAATATATCAGTCAAAAGCTACAACTGAAAATTAATGGGAAAGCAGTTAAATTCAATTATATAGGCTATGAAATTGTCAAGGAAAGTACTTGGTCTTACTTTGAGGTAACGGAGGTAAAAGAGATGAATACGGTAGACATCAACTGTTCTATTTTACACGATTTCGAACCCAGCCAAATCAACTTATTTCATGTGAAGAGTAAGGGAAATCAAAAGAGCTATAAACTAGATTACCCCAATAAAACAACCAGCTTTAGTTTTTAATCTTGATCAGCCAAAGCTTCCGTAGTTGTAACCAATACTTTGTCTATACGATGGTTGTCCATATCTACTATCTCGAAAGTAAACGACTCCCATTCTAAGGTTTCACCTGTTTTGGGAATTCTTTCCAGATGGTGAATAATGAAGCCTGCAAGGGTATTAAAGTCTTGCTCCCATTTCTCCATCCATTCAGTTTTATCAAATTTGCTTAAGAAATCGTAGAAAGGAATTTGGGCGTCAATTAAGTAAGAGCCATCTGCCCGTTCAATGATTTCATAGTCTTCATCTTCTTCTTGAGGTATATCGCCTACAATTGCTTCTAGAATATCGTTTAAAGTCATTAACCCTTGAACACTTCCATATTCATCTACAATAAAGCATTGGTGAATCTTGGTTTGCTTAAATTTTTCAAGCACTTGATAAGCAGAGTTGTTCTCTGGAACATACATAGCCGCTCTCATAATCGAGAAAATGGTGGCATTTTCGTCTGCGGTAAATAAGTCTTTGATTGAAACCACCCCTTTAATATGATCAATATCGTCTTCACAAACAGGATAAACCGAGTGAATCATGTCATGCAATTGGGCCCTAATTTCTCCCACTTTCTTTTCCCCATCTAACCACTCTATATCACTTCTATGAGTCATTAATGAAGTGATGTTTCGGTCACTTAAATGAAATACCCTTTCAATAATTTCTTGCTCTGCCTCTTCTATTGTGCCTTGCTCCGTTCCTTCACTTATAATTGCTTTGATTTCCTCTTCAGTTACTTGATTATCGTTTGCTTTAATTCTTAGCATTCTCACAATTAAATGAGAAGACTTAGACAATAACCATATAAAAGGAAAAGTAATCCAACCAGCCACTCTCATGGGCCCAGCTACTGACTTTGCAATACCTTCAGGATTGCTTAAACCAATACGCTTGGGAACCAATTCACCTAAAACCAAGGATAAATAAGTAACAATGATTACAATAATAGTAGTAGAAATAGTGCTGCTGTATTCTGCCAGACCACTAAAACCAGCCAACCAAGCCGCCAAAGGCTCTTTAAATTTATCTCCAGAAAAAATACCCGTTAAAACGCCTATTAGTGTAATGCCAATCTGAACAGTAGACAGAAATGTATCTGGATGATTGGCCAATTTTAGTGCCTTAGCTGCATCTTCATCGCCTTTTGAGGCTTGCGCTTCTAAGCGAGCTTTTCTTGCAGAAACCAACGCAATTTCTGCCATGGAAAAAAGTCCATTGATAATAATCAAAAAAAGTATCAGAAAAAATTCCATCATTTTGGTAAAAATAAGTAAAAATAAGCAGTCTAGGGCTTGCCGTCTAAATCTAGAATAACATAACGGGGTGTCTCTGCCTGCCTAGTTGCTGGATTCAAAAAAGGCAGTGTTAACAGAGAAACGGAAAATTGATTCCCTTCATGAACAATAGTAGCGGCCGGAAAAAGCTGCTTAACCACATTCAGACTGTCTTTACTAGTGAGCATTTTTTCTTTTGGGTTGAAGAGTTGTTTATCGGATTTAAAAGGGAAAATATGTTTTGCATAAAAGTGAAGTGCATTGCTATTGTGAATTCCGTACAATTTTATTTCTGCTCTATTTAAATTCTTTGCTTCGATAATTTTTGCAGCATCATTCCCCATTTGATATTGTAATAGGTTGGGATAAAAACTAGTGGATAGAAATAAATTTACCCCAATACTCGTAATAAATGCCATTACCAACTTCGTTGGGATTAACACTGTTTTCTTTGCAGCAACCCAAATAAACAGGCCAAACCCAACTATTGCTAATAGAGGAAAGATGAACGGCACTTCTTTAAACACCCAACCAGTAATTGCAATAACGGCAACCCATAGCAGCCCATAAATAAATGAATGAAAATAGAACAAAGGCTTTTCCCATTTTACCCATTTATTTTCATAGAATAACTGGAACAAAAATTTGGCAGTAATAACTGACGCCAAGGGATAAACTACAAAAATATAGTGAGGCAATTGCGCTTGGCTTCTTGCTAAAATTAGATAGGTCAATATAAAGCCCCCAGTAGTAATAAATTCTTGCTCTACAGAAATTTTCAACCTCTGTTTGACTAATTCTTGCACTGCATAAAAAAGGGCAGGCAAAAAGAAAAAAATCCAAGGTAAAAAACTCCAAAACATATTTTCTAACAAGAAAGTAAAATGGCTCATTTCATGATAGAAATTTTCACCTGTATATCGCCCAAAACTCTGTGTCCAAAAATAAAAACGAAGGCCAGAATCGATGGGTCTTCCATTGATCAATTTACCCGGCTGCAAATCGTACTGCTGGTAAAGACCAATACACATAGGTAGTAACATGATTGCAATAATGACTATACCAATCAAGTACTCCCATCGGTAAAATTGTTTCCAATCTCTTTGTAAT
>CALRUG020000206.1:0-4334 GCA_943371295.1 Synechococcus sp. UW140
TTATATTATTTTGAATAATTTTTAGTGATTTAATACACATTTAAATAATTAATATGTTTTATAAAATGTCTTTTTTTATAAATTTTTTAACTATTTTGAACTCAGAAACTAATATTATAAATAAAAGTTATTTAATTATGTATCAGAAAAAACTCAACTTTTACAACGTCACACCTTTCTTGGTTTTACTTATCGTGGCAATTCTAGCCATTTTTGCACCACCCGAATTAAGCTTTGAAGACAAAACTGGTGTATACAATGGAGCAGATATTGCTTGGATATTAGTTGCTACTGCATTGGTGTTTTTAATGACGCCAGGATTGGCATTCTTTTATGGAGGAATGGTACATAGAAAAAACGTGATATCTACCATGATAAAAAGCGTTGTAGCTACCGGAGTAGTTACCATTATTTGGGTTACAGTTGGATATAGCCTTTGTTTTGGAGAATCAATAGGAGGTTTTATTGGTAATCCAACCACTTATTTATTTATGAAAGGAATCAATAGCGGAGCACCATGGAGCTTAGCTCCAACCATACCGCTTGGTTTGTTTGCTTTGTTTCAACTGATGTTTGCCATTATCACACCTGGATTAGTGGTAGGAGCCGTTGCAGAAAGAGTAAAATTTACTTCTTATATATTGTTTATTGCCTTGTTCAGCTTATTGGTTTATGCGCCGATAGCACATTGGACCTGGCATCCTGAAGGATTTTTATTTAAAATGGGTGCTTTAGATTTTGCGGGTGGAACAGTGGTTCATATTTCTGCAGGATGTGCTGCTTTAGCAGGTGCACTTGTATTAAAAAGAAGAAAAGCGCATTTGGATCAAATTGAAATTCCGCCAGCAAATATTCCTTATGTATTAATTGGTACGGGATTATTATGGTTTGGTTGGTTTGGATTTAATGCTGGTTCTGCATTAGGTGCAAATGCTTTGGCAGTATCTGCATTTGCAACAACCAATACAGCTGCTGCTTCTGCTGGTCTATCTTGGATGTTTTTTGATGTAATGAGAGGAAAAAAACCATCTGTATTAGGATTTTGCATTGGTGCAGTAGTAGGATTGGTAGCAATTACCCCTGCAGCTGGGTTTGTTGCAGTTCCACAAAGCATTTTTATTGGATTTGTTGCCGCAATCATATCTAATTTGGCTGTTTATTATAAATCTAAATCATCATTAGATGACACGCTAGATGTATTTCCTTGCCATGGTGTTGGGGGAATGGTGGGTATGTTAATGACTGGAATTTTTGCTACAAAATCAGTAAATGGAGCTGGCGCAGAAGGTCTTTTATACGGGAATACCACTTTCTTTATTACGCAAGTAAAAGCGCTTTTAATAGTAGTAACATTCAGCTTTACTGTATCATTAGGCATTTTCAAATTAATCAGCATCATGCTTCCATTAAGAGTTAGCTCTGAAGAAGAAGAATTAGGATTAGATGCTACCCAGCACGATGAAAAATATGTACAAGGCACTTTACTCGTAAGAGAAAACGCATAAAAAAACAAGGTACAGTCTTTACCAAATTCTCTGATCAGAATTCGAGACTGTACCCCTTTATTAACTAAAAAGTCATCACAATGTTAAAGAAAATTCTAGTTTCTTGCGCATCTTTATGCGCAATCCTAAACAGCTATGCTCAACAAGCAGAACCAATCAAGTCTTCCACAACCATCACTGGGTATATAGATGGTTATTTTAGAGCACTGACCAAAGACGCCGGCGGAACACATAATAACTTCACCAGTTTTACCAATTCAAATAACTCTTTCAATTTGGGAATGGCCAGTATAAAAGTAGATCAAACCTATGGTAAGTTCTCATCCACACTCGATATTGGAGTTGGCAAAAGGGTTGATGAATTTTCGTATAACGATAAAGATCTATTAACGAATATCAAACAGTTAACCCTCTCCTACGCCGTTTCAAAAAACCTTAAACTTACAGCAGGGAAGTTTTCAACCCATATCGGTTACGAATTACTGGATGCAACCAGTAATAGAAACTATAGCATGTCGTATGGCTTTTCCTATGGACCTTTTTTTCATTCAGGTATAAAAGCAGATATAGCATTGGGAGGAAAGTCTGCCATGATGATTGGAGTGGTTGACCCTACTGATTATTCCACTTTCAATAGCAACCCTAAATACATTATTGCACAATTTAGTTCTGCTTCGAGTAATGATAAAATAAAAGGATATTTCAATTTCTTACATGGTGATATCACTACTCAATATAATATTGTGCTGAGTGCTGCACTTACAAATAAACTCAGTGCTGTTTTCGACGGTAGCATTAACCAACAAAAGAATCCTGTAGGAAAAAGCAATTGGTCTTCTCAAGCATTTTATTTGAATTATGATTTCTCCGATAAAATAGGTCTTACATTAAGGGAAGATTTTTTTAATGACAGAGAAAATAACCCAATTGGCATTGGTAATTTGAATGCAACAACTTTGTCAGGAAAATTCAAGTTTAATAAGCTTTCCCTTATTCCTGAATTTAGGTTAGACAACAGCTCTACTCCATTATTCAATACAAAAACTGGAACTGTTTCAAGTGCATCCAACTTTTTAGTTGCCGCAGTATATACATTCTAAGGGGGCAGAATCAATAAACGTCCCGATTTTATCGGGGCGTTTATCACAAAAAAAATTAACATTTTTACGATGGTTGATAGCGCACTTACAACCATCAGTTGTAAATACCAAGCAGATAGCCAATTATATTTGTGTTGAAATTAATTCAACTCAATCTCATGCAAAAAATACTGCTTGTTTATCTGCTGACTATTTCATTTAGTGCGTTGGCCCAAGAAGATACCACCGACTTAATAGACTACAGTAAATTCGGAGACGCTGAGGGTGTTAAGCGCTATTGTACACAAAAGGTATTAAATCAAGTCCCTCAACGAATTATTAGTATTGGATATGAGTACCACGGTGGGTTCAGCCTTCCTGGCGTCAAAATGGGGCCACTATTACCCGCTTTCCAAAACTTCCAAGTAAATCAAGTTTCTGCGATAAGAGCACAAGCAAATATCCCTGCTATTTCAACCAACAAATTGATTTGGCAATTGGGTGCCAATTATTGGTCCAGTAATTATTCAATTGAAAATACTGGAAGTAATGAATTTGCAAGTAGATTGAGCAATAATTCAATGACTTCTGTAGGAATCAATACTACTATCTTCAAGCCATTGAACGAGAAAAAATTTTTAATATTTCAGGCAAGTGCAGACTTCAATAGTGTGTCACAACAATTTATCAGCACAAATGGCAAAGCACTTACCATTAGCGGTTCAGCTATTTATGGCTGGAAAACATCAGAAAAAAATATGGTTGGCCTTGGTTTGTCAAGAACTTATCGAGCAGGACAAATATTACATGTTCCTGTTTTGCTTTGGAATAAAACATTTAACGATCATTGGGGAATGGAATTATTACTTCCAGCTCGTGGTCATTTAAGGTACAATTTCTCTACTTCTAATATTTTGCAATTGGGATTTGAATTAGAAGGGAATCAATTCATGATGAATTTACCGAACAGTCCCAATGGTTCTGTATTTATTCAACGTGGAGAATTGAAACCAAGAATCATTTGGGATAAAAAAATCAGTGGCTTCATCTGGTTAAGTGCGCAAGCAGGATTAAGATACAATTGGCGCTTCGATGTTATGAATGAATACAATGGTAAAAACAATATACAAAGGTATTTCAGCAGCAATTTAAGCAACCCGTTATACTTTAATATTAGCTTGAACTTTGTTTCACCCTAATAATTAAATCCTACTTTTATTTAGCCACTTGCTTGGTCCAAGTATCTGTTCTACCAATCAATGAAACACCAATATATCCTCTTACTTCAAGGGTATTAGGGTTAAGCATTTTAATAGTGCAAGAGTAAGTATTGCCATTTTTTGGATCGTAAATATTACCCTCTTCCCATACGTTTTTATCTTTGTAAGTAAAGCCCCAAATATTTACCAAACCTAAAATAGGCCTAGTACGTGAAGCTTCGTCTGAATGATTTTTATCAACTTTAGGTTTTCCAGTTTCAGGATCATTGGGTTCTTTTAACCATACAATTCTACCTTGAAACTTCTCCCCATTTTTATAGATTTTAACCATAGCATTTCCATCCCCTGTTTTCCATACACCTATAATTGCATTTGAATCATCTTGAAAAGAAAGAAAAGAACTACCTATAAAAAATATAGTCAAACAGCTTATTACAACGAAAAGGTAATTTCGAAAATTTAAATTGGTGTAATGCATAGTAATAAAAAATTTATCAATGGTCAATTAATTCAAAAATAAAAAACTCAAC
>CALRUG020000207.1:0-4211 GCA_943371295.1 Synechococcus sp. UW140
ATGCCGATAAGTAAGTGTGTCTTTTCCTTTACCTGCAGTATTGTGAACATTATAAGCAAGCAGCTTTCCATTGTTCACCACTGCATTGAGGTTTCGATTTTGAACGAATTCAAAAAAAGTAGTATTAACTACTAAAAGTGGCGCATTATTTTCTTGATAATATTCAGATGGAGTGAAACGTTTTCCGTTACCAACAGCAACTGAAAAATCAAGGGCTTTATCTTTTATAGGGGCTATTAAATAATACGCTTTATTAGGTTTACCATCTAACGTATCATTCGAATAATATATATGTACTTTATTAGGTAAAGGGCCGAATACACTATCTACACTTATCCACTTTGTTTGACCAGAAACGACCAATGGAATTAAACAGAATAAGCGTAGAAACTTATGCATGTAATTCTTTTTCCATCTTCCATTTGTTTACACCGTATCCAGGAATCACATGCTTTTCACTATGGTAAGAAGACCTAACTAATGGACCACTTTCTACATAATCAAATCCAATACTGTAGCCTATTTCCCTGAGTTCTGCAAACTCATCAGGATGTACAAATCGTTGAACAGGTAAATGTTTTTTAGTAGGCTGTAAATATTGTCCTAAAGTAATTACATCTGTACCAACTGAAACAAGGTCTTTCATGGTTTGCACGACTTCTTCTTTGGCTTCCCCAAGGCCCAACATGATTCCTGTTTTAGTGCGCATTCCACCTTTCTTCAAGGTTTCCAACACTTCCAAACTTCTTCTATATTTCGCTTGAATTCTTACTTGTTTTGTAATACGTTCTACGGTTTCCATATTATGGCTCACTACTTCTGGAGCAGCATCAATAATACGTTGTATCTGGTCTTTGAATCCTCTAAAATCTGGGATCAATGTTTCTAATGTAGTAGTAGGGTTTAAGGTCTTAACTGCTTTGATGGTATTATACCAAATAATGGAACCTCCATCTTTTAATTCATCTCTATCAACACTAGTAATAACCGCATGTTTCACTTTCATTAAATGAATGGCTTCTGCAACTCTTTGTGGCTCATCAAAATCAACCGCCAACGGTCTACCAGTTGCCACAGCACAAAACCCACAGCTACGCGTACAAATATTACCGAGAATCATAAATGTAGCTGTTCCTTCTCCCCAGCATTCGCCCATATTAGGACAGTTGCCACTCTCACAAATGGTATGTAATTTATGGGTATCAACTAAACCTCTTACATGCTTATAGCTTTCTCCTATAGGAAGCTTTACACGCAACCAATTAGGCTTTTTTAAGGGCGCGTCAGCAGTAACGATGGTATCGGTAGGCATTTTGGGTACAACAGGTAATTCTTGCATGCTCTAGGAATATAATTGGGCACAAAATTAACTACTTTCTTCTACCGAAAGTGAATGCAGCATAAGCATTAAAGAAGAAGTTTTTTTCCTTATTTAGTAAAATAATGGGCATTTTCTGTGAATAATAAGATGCATTTACACCCACTTCAATAGCTGAAAGCAGCTCATTGTATCTACCATAATCAAATCTCAATGCCAACTTTGCGTGGCCACCTGGCACAAACTTCATTTCCCCAAATCCTTTGAACAATCCGCCTTTACCTAAAATGGCACTAGGATCTAAAAAAAGTGCTTGATTGGTTCCATCATATTTAATTTCTTCTCTTAAGCCAGTTTGCTGATTTTGAACCTCTAAATAATAAGGCTTCAATAATCCCGCAGTAATACCACCGCCATAAATGGCTGAAACAGCAATTCCATTTTTATTTCCCTTACCTCCAATTAGTTTTTGTTGTCCAAAACCAAGGTTGAGGTAATAAAAATTATTCTGTTTTCCGTAGATATAATTGGATATTAAAATAAACCCACCTGATGAAGACAAAGTAGGAATACGCTCTTCCTTTGGGTGTTTTCTTTCCCCAAATTCAAGCCACATTAAATTGGTACTCGTAATGGTTTTATACTTTCCTTTTTCAAACTTGAGCCCCCAACCATCTGTATTCAAATTAATGCTGAATGCATTTTGCTTATTAAAAATAAGGGCCCCCTCTTCTTCTTGTTTGATGAGTTGATTTATTTTTTCTCTGCGCTCTTCCTTCTTTTGCGCACGCTGCATTGCAGACTCAGAGGGCTGTTTTTTCTGAGCCATTAACCCTGTTCCTGTCATTAGGAAAACCACAAAAAATAGTTTCTTCACTTCCATTTGGTTTGTTATAGGTAAATTTAAAGCAAAATTGATGCAATGACTTCACAAATTATTTATACAAGCGACCTTAGAACCACAGCTACCCATTTACAAAGCGGATCCGCAATTGAAACCGATGCTCCTACCGATAACAAGGGAAAGGGCGAAAGGTTTTCTCCAACCGACTTAGTGGCTACTGCTTTGGCATCTTGTATGATTACCACGATGGGGATTAAAGCCCAATCAATGGATAATATTGTACTAGATGGTACCAAAGCCGATGTTACTAAAGTCATGTACAGTAACCCTAGAAGAATCGGCAAAATCGTTGTTCATATTCAATTTCCAGCATCACTTAAACATTTAAGCGACAAGGAAAAAGCGATACTTGAAAATACTGCAAGAACTTGCCCTGTAGAAAGAACCCTACATCCCGATGTAGAGCTTGACCTACAGTTTAACTGGTAAAAGATACTGGTTAAAGCTTATTTGCTGCCCAAATAAAGGCAGCTATTGGGTAAACTAACCTGCCAATTGATCCAGGGTGGTTAATTCTTTTACCACCCTGCTTACAGGTAGTCCCATTACGTTGTAAAAATCCCCTGTAATGGAAGCAATTCCAATCACCCCAATCCATTCCTGAATGGCATATGCCCCTGCTTTATCGTAGGGTTGGTAATGATCTACATAATATTCAATTTGTTGCAAAGTCAATGGATGAAACTGCACATGGGTTGTTTCAGAAAAAGCAATCTCTTTCTCATTTAATAAGATCACTACCCCAGTAATTACTCTATGTTTTTTACCCGATAATTTTTGAAGCATTGCAATTGCTTCCCCTCTATTGGCAGGCTTATTAATAATTTCATTCTCCAAAACCACTACTGTATCTGCAGCTAAAAAAATAATATTATTTACTTGTTCACTAGATGCAACTAATTTGGTTTTCACGGCATGTGCTTTTGCTGTTGCAATATGAATGGGTATTTGCTCGGCATCCATATTCGAGTCAAAACTTTCATCGGTTGATTCTACAACCACCTTAAATGGAATTTCGGCCCATTCTAATAAAGTTTTTCTTCTTGGGCTTTGAGACGCAAGTATAACCGGTATTTTAATCATAATGATTATAAATAAAATCTAAAAAAAAGCATCGATACAATTCCAGTGAACATCACCAACTTAATCCAAGTACTAAGCGTATGATAGTCTTTAGCAGTATTGGCATGGTATAATTTTTTCAAAATCAGCACTAAAGGCAAAACAATCAGTACAAAACAATACAGTGCACTATGCCACCAACCAAGCCCTAACACATAAATTTGTAAAATAATTAGCGCAGCAATTAAAACGACCATCCATACTGCTACAAATACCTTACTGGCTCTAGTTCCCCAAAGAATAGGCATGGTTTTACATCCATATTTTTGATCGCCTTCTATATCTTCCATGTCTTTTACTACTTCTCTAATTAAGGAAATAATAAATGCAAATGACGCATACAAAATAGACAGTCTAAAGAATCGAACCTTGTCGTGATCTACCAATAAAAGCTCATTAATCAACAAAGGATACTTAGCAAAAAATAAAATTAAAATAACCCAAGCGGTTAATATGGATATAATGATATTACCAATAAGTAGTTGCTTTTTAAAATTGGTCGAGTAAAACCAAAGCAACAGTATTGCCAATAAATTTCCTAAGACCAAGTGCCAATATAGTTGAACGGGTAATGCCAACATAGTAAAAAATAAGCCCGCTAAACTTAATAACATATGCCAAAATATCACCCATCTCCTATTGATAATGGTATTCACCACCATTTTATCGGGTTTGTTTATTTGGTCTATATTTTGGTCAAAATAATCATTAATAATGTACCCAGCAGCGGCAATAAATACCGACGCAAGGAGTATTAATAAAAACTGAAAATCATTGGATTCATTAAATTGAATTGGATAAACTCGAGCATAAATACACCATTCAAAAAGGCATTGGGTAATGATGATAAATACCAAATTAGGCCAT
>CALRUG020000208.1:0-4155 GCA_943371295.1 Synechococcus sp. UW140
AGATTGGGTTAATAAGGATCGCAAATCACTAATACTTGAAAAAGAAATTGCCAAGGCAGAACTAACGCTTTTAAGAAATCAGCTAAACCCTCACTTTTTATTTAATACAATTAATAATATTTATTACTTAGCATTAATTCAATCTACAAAAACAGCAGATGCGTTATTACAACTTTCAGATTTGCTTCGTTATGTACTATCGGAAAAAGAAAATTTGGTTACCCTAGATAAAGAATATGAATGTTTAGAAAAATTCATACAATTACATAAACTCCGATTTCCCAATGATAAAATTATTATGCACACTGCAGGGATAGAAGAATTTGCGAATATTCAAATACCCCCAATGGTATTAATTACTTTTGTTGAAAATGCTTTTAAACATGGAGATGCAGGTGACTCTGAGGAACCGGTTGAAATTAATTTAAACGTCCATTCAAATCAACTAACTTACTCAGTAAGAAATAAGGTTGGCAAAAATATATCTAAAAATGCAAGTAGTGGAATTGGCATTCCTAATCTTATTAAAAGACTGACACTATTATATCCAGAAAAACATAAATTAGACTTTATTTTATCGGAATCGCATTATTTAGCAGAACTTCAAATTAATTTAAACCATTGATACACGCAATTGCTATAGACGATGAAGAAAATGCACTCGGCATCATACACGAATACAGTTTATCAATTAATGATTTTAAACTACACAAAACTTTTGTAGACCCATTGAAAGGACTTGAATATATTCAACAAAACAAGGAAATAAATTGTGTCTTTTTAGACATCCAAATGAATAAACTAAACGGAATTGAACTTGCGAAAAAAATTCAACAAGATTTAAAAATTATTTTCACTACCGCTTACCCTGATTTTGCTTTACAAGGATTTGAACTTGATGTTGCAGATTATTTATTAAAACCTTTCTCATTAAATAGGTTTAATAGATCAATAGAAAAAGCGAGAGTACTGTTACAAAGTGAATCGGCAAAAAAGACTACTAAGTTAATTCCAGATATACAAGATATCATTTTTGTTAGAACGGATAATAAATCACAGAAAATAAGAATAATGGATATTGCTTTCATTGAAGGGTCTGGCAATTATGTAACCATTCATGTTGGGAAATCTAAATTTCTAGTTTTACAAAACCTAAAAAGTTTTGAAGAACAACTAATGCCATATCAGTTTATACGTATCCATAAATCATTTATTATTTCATTAACCCATCTAGATAGTATAGACAAATCCTCTGTGAAAATTGGTGATATCAATATTCCTATCAGTGAATCTTATAAAGAAACATTTCATCAATTTCTTGACTTAAACTTTAAGCAGTTTTAATCAACTGCAAAACAAATTATTTGGGGGGAATCGTAATGGTCTTTCTAGCTGTATCTGCACAACCATTTCCTGTTACAATTAATTGAACGGTAAATGATTTACTAGTAGATTCTTTATTATAGTTGGTTTCAATAAAACTATAGAAATCATTATTGGTGATGCCATTTCCAAAATTCCATTGGTAAGAATCGATGGTACTGGTAGGAATCGTTGATTTACTATTAAAGGACCATCTTTGATAAGTAGGATAATCCCAAACTAAGGTTTCTTCAAAAACCGCTTTGGGTCTTGGGTTCTCCCCTTTTGAATTAACCAATTTATTGGTCTTATAAATAACTCTACCATTTAATTTGATGGTCATGATCACGTCGTAATCATTGGGATGTTTGTATTTATATAGAATGGGATTACCCGTTCTAGTGCCCGTGCCATCCGAAAAATCCCATTCATAAACAGAACCAGAAGGAACGTTCTCTGCTTCTGCTGTAAACAAAATTCTTTCATTGGTGCATGCATCAATAGATTCAGTTTTGAATTTCCCTTTAATATTGTACATCCCAGGAATAGTTACTTGAACAGTAGTGTCATCTGTACAACCAAAATTAGATAACACAGTAAGCTTTACTGCATATGTAGTATCATTCAGTTTTTTAGGGAATTCATGTCTGACAAGACCTACTGAACTGATGTATTCAGTACCATCACCCCAATTGTATTTGAATTGAATGATGTCTCCTTGATTAATGGAAGACGCACTATTGAAAGTGACGTAATTAATATTTTGAGGGAAATCGAATTTAGTGGTGAAAATGGCTTCTGGCTTGGTTTGCTGTCCCAATGCTTTTACGCCAAAACTTACTTTAGCCAACATATTATTGGCTTTAGCCATGACCATCAAAGTCACAACAAATGAACCCGCAGCCTGGTATGAATGAGTGGCGGTTGCGCCGTTGGCGATATTCCCATCCCCAAAACTCCAACTATAATAACCACCCGCAGGTAAACCAACACCAGATGCAGTAAATGTGAAAACTTCTTTAGAAGGATAACAAGTAGAAGTTTGACTAAACTTAGCTTCTATATTTCCATAAGAAACGGTAGTGGTATCTCGATCAACAGAAATTATTGCTCCCTTGGTAATTTGAACAGAGTCTACTTGCACCAATTTATCCAAATCAATTTCTGCTTCTTTTTTACATGAAAAAAGAATGATTGCCATAAAGCCAAAAAGGATCAAACCACTTAACTGCTTCATTAGTGAGGCTTATTTAGCCGGTACGGTTATATTAGCAACGGCTGTGTCTTTACAACCGGTATTACTAGTCACAATTAATCGAACTGAATAATTAGTTGGCGTTGCCGCTTTAATATATTCTTGTTCTACAATTGTATTAAAATTATCATCTACTCTATTAAAAGGCATTTCCCACCTGTATCCTGTTAAATAACCATGAGGAATATTAGATTGACTATAGAAAGCCCATATTTCTTTGGTTGGTGTTGAACTCACCACATTCTTTAACATCAAGGCTTTGGGCTTAATATTCTGACCAAAAGCTCGAACTGGTTTATGGGTTTGATAAATGATTTTACCTTTCAAGGTAATGGTCATTTTAACATCATAATCATTCTGGTAAGTGAACTGTTTTTTTACTGGGCTACCTGTTACTAAACCAGTAGCATCTGCAAAATCCCAAGTATATACCGCTCCAGCAGGCACACCTGTTGCAGTAGGAGTGAAAATAAAATATTCGTTGGTACATGCATCAAACTGTTCAGCTGTAAAATTTCCACTGATATTATAAGATGCAGGAACAAATACATTTAAAGATGCTGTGTCTTTACATCCTGAATTTGCTGAAACAATCAACTTAACATTATAGGTCTTGTCTTCTGGAACTTTAGGAAAATTCTTAGGCATGAAAGAATTAGAACTATTGTTGGTAGTGCCGTCTGCCCAATCCCATAAATGATCAACAATGGTTCCTGTTGGAACAGTAGATCTACTGGTAAAAGTCATATTGTTCAAATAATTGATATCAGGAAGCGCGCTAGAAAAAATAGCAGTAGGAGAAACTTGTTGCCCTAATGCTTTAACTGAAACAGAAGCTTTATGAATCAAAACATCTGCCGAATTTTTAATTTGCAAAATGATGGTATAAGTGGCTGGATTGCGATACATATTTCTTACCGTAGTTCCGGTAAGCGATTTACCATCTCCAAATTCCCAGATATATTTTGAACCAGCAGGTATCCCTGCAGCAGAAGCGGTAAAAGAAAAGATTTCATTACTTGGGAAGCAAGCATCGGACTTAGCATAAGTAATGGTCACTTCCCCATCTTTTACAGATACCGTATCTCTAAACACTGCCGTAGCACCCCCTATTGGTGGGCTATTGTCTTCGGTGGTTTCTTGCTCATTGGCAGGTTTATCTACTTCCTTTTTACAGGCACTAAGCACAATAGCAGTTGAGATTCCTATTGCAATAAACAGTTTACTGTATTTCATGATATGCACTTGAACTTATACTTGAAGTACAACGAGAAATAGGGAGTTTTATTGTAATATTTAAGCGATTATATCTAGAATTAAACTTTTGAGAGTTTCCCAAGGGGAATCAAAACTTATTTTTGATGTTAGCCTCCTCAAACATACATTTGCATTCTCATGAGGGGTTAGTTCAGTTGGCTAGAGCGTCCCGATGGAATCGGGAAGGTCGTGGTTTGATTATTGATTGTTCTTTTGAATTAAAATAATGGGGGGTTAGCTCAGTTGGCTAGAGCGTCCCGATGGAATCGGGAAGGTCGTGG
>CALRUG020000209.1:0-4152 GCA_943371295.1 Synechococcus sp. UW140
ATAAACCAAACTTCAAGTTGCTTAAGGTTAATCATTGTGCTAGACTTTAAAAATGAATAAGGAAATATTATTGACCATAATAAGAGTCTGGTCCGTGTTTTCTTTCATAATGTTTTTTAATCAATGTTTCTTTTAAACTGGGTGCAGCAGGATTAATTTGTAATGTTAAAAAAGCCATTTTAGCAACTTCTTCTAATACTGCCGCATTGTACACTGCTTTATGTGAAGTGGAACCCCAAGTAAAAGGGGCATGATTGCCCACCAACATCATTTCTGTTTCTGTTGGATTTATTTTTCTTTCATTAAAACAATTGATGATTTGGTAACCAGTTTCTGTTTCATAGTCTCGTTGAATCATGTCGTCATTCATTGGTGGAGCACAAGGAATAACAGAAGTGGTATGATCTGCATGTGTAGTTCCAAAAATGGGTATATCCAATTGCGATTGTGCCCAAGCAGTAGCATAAGTAGAATGTGTGTGAACGATGCTGTTGATGCTTTCCCAATATTTGTACAATACCGCGTGGGTTTTGGTATCGGATGATGGACGAAGTTCCCCTTCAATTGTTTTTGCATCAAAATCAACAATCACCATTTTATCGGGGCTCAATTCTTCATATGGAACCCCGCTTGGTTTTATCGCAAATACTTTTTTATTTCTATCTGCAACACTTACATTCCCAAACGTAAATAATACCAAACCCAATTTTGGCAATTGCATATTTGCGTCATAAGCTTCTTGCTTTAAAGCATCGTATTGACTCATCGTTTTTTATTTATTTATTATTGGGAGCGTGATTTTCGGTGAAATTTCCCGCTGCTATATATTGTAAATATCTTTTCTCGTAATATGCTTTTCTAGATTCGTTGGGATAATAAGATCCTTCAAATCCTTGCCCCATGTACTTCATAGCTTCTTCTACTTTCGAGTATACTCCCGCAGCAGTTGCAGCAAACATGGCTGCACCCAACGCACAGGTTTGTTCGCTTTTATGAATTCGAATAGGCATATTCATTACATCGGCCATTACTTGCATAATATACGGAGATCTTTTTGCAACGCCTCCTAATCCAATTAATCCCTTTACAGGAACGCCTTCTGTTATAAATCGATCAACAATTCTTTTTGCACCAAAACAGGTTGCTTCGACCAAGGCCTTAAAAATGGAAGGTGCTGTAGAACCTAAATTCAATTGATGAATGCTTCCGGTTAAGTACTGATTGGCATCAGGTGTTCTTCTTCCATTGAACCAATCAATCGCTAATTCATCGTCTTCATTCAGCGGAAGTAAAGCAGCTTTGCTAGACAAATGCGCTATCAATTGATCTGACAATTCTTTTAATAATTGCTCTGCTTGATCATGCTTAATAGTGTCCGATTGTTCTATCAGTTCTTTGATGGGAGCAAACAACATATTTTTGAACCATGCATAGGTATCACCAAATGCAGATTGACCTGCTTCTAATCCGAGCATACCAGGTATAACCGAACCGGTTACTTGACCACAAATTCCTTTTACTGTTTTGTCTCCTAAATCGGAAGGGGGGGCAACTAAAATATCGCAGGTAGATGTGCCCATTACTTTACTCAAGTGATAAGGTTCTATTTGTCCGCCTACTGCACCCATATGTGCGTCAAAAGCACCCACTGCAACTACTACATTTTCTTTCAATCCTAATTTGGTGGCCCATTCTTTAGAGAGTGTTCCAGCTGATTTGTCTGAAGAATAAGTATCTGTGCCAAGGGTTTGAACATATCCATCTAGTAAGGGATCCAAAGAAGTAAAAAATTCATTCGGTGGATAGCCATTAAAACTTTCAGACCATAACCCTTTATGGCCTGCAGCACATACACTTCTTTTTAATTGATTGATATCATTGCCTCCAGTTAACATAAAGGGAATCCAATCGCAATGCTCTACCCAAGAAACACAGGCTGAGCGAATGGAAGAGTCGTTTCTAAGTATATGCAAGAGTTTGGCCCAAAACCATTCTGATGAATAAATACCACCAACGTATTGTAAATAATTTGTCTCAAATTTTTATGCATGCTGGTTAATTTCAGCTGCTTCCTTCACACTGGTATGATCTTTCCAAAGCACAAACATGGCATTTGGATTTTCAGCAAACTCAGCTTTCAAGGCAAGAGGTGTACCCGTAGCATCTACTGCAATAGGGGTAGAGCCTGTTGTGTCTACTCCAATGGCTACAATATTTTCAGCAACCAACAAACCAACTTGCTTCAAGCAATTGGTAATGGTTTCTGTTAAACCTTCTACGTAATCTAAAGGGTGCTGTCTAAATACACTTTCCGCTGCATTGCAATACAATCCTTTTTTCCAGCGCGTATAATAGTGTACTGAAGCGGCAATTTCTTCGCCAGTTTGGGTGTTTACAATAATAGACCGTACTGAATCAGTGCCATAGTCTACGCCAATAACATAGGTTTCTTTTTTCATTGAGCAAGCAATAGAGTTCAATAATTCGTGTCAAATTAACACTTAAAGACGAAAAACCAAAATATTAGCAAATTATTTATCAATTATTTTAAGTTCCCGGGATTGGGGATTAGATTCAAGAAAGCATGGAAGTTAGCAGCGTAACGTCTTTTATCTAGTTTGTAATAGTAAGCGCCTTTTTTTGAACTTTCTTTGTCCTTGTCTTTCTGCTTAATTAATAGTTTAGTTGATTGGAGTTTTCTACTAAAGTTTCTTTTGTCAAATTGCGAGTCGAATATTCCTTCGTATAAACTTTGTAATTGTGGGAGTGTGAATTTTTCAGGCAATAGTTCAAATAGGATGGGGTGAAAAGCTGCTTTATATCTCAGCTTTTCCTTGGCCATATCTACCATTTTCTGGTGATCAAAAATGAGCTTAGGCGTGTTTTGAATAGGGAACCATTCGGCGTGGTAGTCTGCATTGATCTGCTTTTCGTATTGATGAATATCAATCAGGGCAAAGTATGCAACGGAAACGGTTCTTTCGATTGGGTCACGGTTTACATCACCAAAAGCGAATAATTGTTCCATATAAACCCCTTCTAAACCGGTCAATTCTTTTAAGATACGGGCAGAGCCTTTTTCAAAGTTTTCATCTTTTTGAACGAATCCTCCCATTAAACTCCATTTTCCCTTTTCATATTCAAGCCCTCTTTGTACCAATAGTAGTTTAAGGTTGGCCCCATCAAAGCCAAAAATGATACAATCAAGGGCAACCAATATGCGCGTTTGTTTCTGATACCTCACCATATATAAAGCTTCAAGCTTATTTTACATTGAATAACGATTTTTAAATATCCGAATAAAATTGCGGTTCATAAAAAAATAATAAGTGTTTTTTTTACAATTAATAAATTTTTGCTAATTTGGTAGACGGGTTATTCACGCTACCTGATTATTTTTTGATAATAATACTTGCTCCAATATGAAAAAAAATCAACTATTTGCCTTTGTGGCATTGGTCAGTTTGATGGTAAGTTGCACATCATCTAACTCCACAACAGAAACCGTTCAATTGCTTGATTCTACTGCATTAAAAGCGGCATACAGTAAAACCATTGACAATCAACAAACGGGTATTTATTTTCTTCAAAATTCAAATAATGTAACGGTAGCCATTACGAATTTCGGGGGAAGGATTGTTGGATTGGTAGTGCCTGATAAAAATGGACAGCCCACAGATATTGTATTGGGTTACGATAGTCTAGACCATTATTTAAATAAGCCAGAAGCCTATTTCGGCGCCATCATTGGTAGATATGGAAATAGAATAGCAAAAGCCCAATTCAAAATAAATGACAGTTTGTATCAACTTGCTGCCAATAATGGCCCTAATTCATTGCATGGTGGACCAAAAGGCTTTCATAACCAGGTTTGGACAGTCAATAGTTATCAGCCCAATCAATTGGTGTTAAGTTATTTGTCTAAAGATGGCGAAGAAGGTTATCCAGGAAATTTAACCGTGAAAGTTACCTATATCTTAACCGATGCCAATGAATTAAAAATGGATTATGAAGCAACTACAGACAAAACCACGGTAGTGAATTTAACCAATCATGCTTATTATAACTTGAACGGGCAAGGGGATAGCACCATTACCAATCATGAGTTACAAATTTTTGCATCTAATTTTTCTGCGGTTGATTCTACGTTAA
>CALRUG020000210.1:0-4122 GCA_943371295.1 Synechococcus sp. UW140
TTCACCTGTATATCGCCCAAAACTCTGTGTCCAAAAATAAAAACGAAGGCCAGAGTCGATGGGTCTTCCGTTGATCAATTTACCCGGCTGTAAATCGTACTGCTGGTAAAGACCAATACACATTGGTAGTAACATAATAGCAATAATGATTATCCCAATCAAATACTCCCAACGGAAAAATTGTTTCCAATCTCTTTGTAATAAAAAATGAATTGCAAAAGCTAGGCCCGGAACCATCAATGCAATAGGTCCCTTGGTCATCATACCACAACCAATAAATACAAATGCCAGAATGAAGTTATTCCAACGCTGTTCTTTAAACCACAAAGACAATTGCCAGATAGAAAGCATTACCCAACCCATTAACATCGTATCTGTTCTTACATCATGGCTAATCAAGAATACAGCTTGGGAGGAAGCCAACACCATGGCACTCAATTTGCCAATTTCATCTCCGTAGTAAATTTTGGCAAATTGATAAGTGGCATAAATTCCAGCGAGCAATACGAATAATGAAGGTAGCCGATACGCCCAATCATACACACCCAATAGTTGCATACTCCATGCAGACAACCAAAACAACAAAGGAGGTTTATCTAAATAGTTTTGTCCTTGGTCAAAAATTTGTAAAAAACTATTTCTCTCTAACATTTCCCTGCTGATAGATGCATATTGTGAAGCATCTATATCCATCAATGGAATCGCAAATATTCCAATCAAATAAACGACAATACAACTTACAATAACGGTATAAAAAAATTTATTAGATACCATGGCTTAACTTGTTTTGTAAGTCTTCAGATAAAATTTTACCCGATGTTTTATTGTGAAAATATGCTGTTAGCAATCCAATGAAAGATCCTAACAGTGCACCAAAAAAAATATCTAAAGGATAATGAACACCCACATATACTTGTCCATAGGCAATTGCTGCAGCCCAAAGTAAAAAAGCATATTTCCACTTCCCTATTATATTACCCAAAGTAAGAAAAATGTATACTGCAAAACCAAAGTGATTGGTAGCATGAGAAGAAGTAAAACTGTATCCTCCTGAACAGCCATTCAACAATAGTCTAATCTGATTCATTAAAAGGGGATCTCTACAAGGTCTAGGTCTTTCAAAAAAAGGCTTGATTAAACTGCTGCTTATTTGATCGGTTAATACTACCGTTATTACAGCAAATAAAATAAAAGCAAAAGCTTTTTGTTTGAAATTAACCAATGCCAACACAATAATAAATAAATACAAAGGCATCCATGTATTCCCTTCTCTGAACCAAGGATAAACCGCATCTAAAAATGGATTTGTATATACGGTATTGATTTGCAAAAACAATTCCTGATCAGCCTTTAACAGCTTATCTAGCCAATTTACCGCAGCATTTAAAAATGGAATCATAATGCAAAATAAGAAGATTATACTGTTTAAGCTTTTTGACAAGTATGACTGCAATCATAAACGTAGGGATTTCCGTTTTTTAGCTTTACACAAAACTTACAGTTATGAATAAAAAAGCAATCTTATTTGTATTAATGACAGCCCTCTCTTGGGCTATTATAGCTTGTGGAGGTGGAGGTCCAAAAGCAGAATCAACTGAACCTAGTTCAGATGCAAGCACTGCAACAAATTCGGCGCCTTCAGACTATGACCCTAAACGTGGAGAAGGAAAATTTAACGAGTCCAATGTAACATTAGGGGCATTGGATAATACCATGGCAGGTAAAGGCGAAGCAATTGCAGCTACCAAATGTACTTCTTGTCATAAACTAACAGAAGAAAAATTAGTAGGCCCGGGATGGAAAGGAGTAACAACCCGAAATACCCCTTATTGGATATTAAACTTTATCTCTAATCCAGATCCAATGATTGAAAAAGACCCTAAAGTTCAAGCACAATTAGAATTGTGTTTGGTGAGAATGCCCAACCAAGGATTAACTGATACTGATGCTAGGGAAATCCTAGAGTTTATGCGTAAAAACGATGGAACTAAATAAATAAATTATATGAAAATAATACAATCAACTTCCATTGCAGCTATCATAGCTATATCTGCATTGTATTCTTGTAAACCGAAAAACTCCGGAAGTGCTGTAAGCGGAGACGCAGCAGCTAAAGCATATGTGGCACCAGGTAAATACGACGAGTACTACAATTTTGTTTCTGGCGGATTTAGCGGCCAAATGAGTGTTTATGGATTACCAAGTGGTCGTTTACTTAGAGTAATCCCCGTTTTTTCTGTAGATCCCGAAAAAGGTTGGGGTTATAGTGAAGAAACCAAACCCATGTTAAACACTTCTCATGGTTTTGTTCCTTGGGACGATTTACACCATACTGAAATGAGCCAAACCAATGGTGAAATCGACGGTAAATGGGTATTTGCAAATGGTAATAATACGCCTCGTCTAGCAAGAATAGATTTAAAAACGTTTAGAACCGCTGAAATAATAGAACTACCCAATAGCGCAGGTAACCACAGTTCACCTTTTGGTACTGAAAACTCAGAATACATTGTTGCAGGTACACGTTTTAGCGTACCATCAGACGAAGACAATGGTGATGTTGCTATTAATTCTTACAAAAAGAATTTTAAAGGACATATCTCTTTTGTAAGTGTGGCAAAAGAGACCGGAGAAATGAAAGTTGCTTTCCAATTAAAAACGCCTGGTGTAAACTTTGACTTAGCTCGCGCAGGAAAAGGAAAGTCCCATGGATGGTTCTTCTTTAGCTGCTATAATACAGAGCAAGCAAGTACTTTATTAGAAGTAAATGCTTCTCAAAAAGACAAAGACTTCATCATGGCTGTGAACTGGAAAAAAGCAGAAGAGTACATTAAGGCAGGTAAAGGCAAAAAAGTGAAAGCAAAGTATGCACACAATACTTGGAACGAATCTACTCAAACTGCCAATTCAAAAATGGAAGAAGAAGTATTGGTTTTAGATGTAAAAGAATTTAAGGACATTGTTTATTTTATCCCTTGCCCTAAGTCTCCACACGGTTGTGATGTTGATCCAACAGGTGAATATATTGTAGGCTCTGGTAAATTAGCGGCTTTAATTCCTGTTTTTAGTTTTGACAAAATTCAGCAATCTATTGCAGCTAAATCTTACGATGGAGATTATGAAGGTATTCCAGTAATCAAATATGAATCAGCTTTATATGGGGAAGTGAAAAAGCCAGGTTTAGGACCATTGCATACCGAATTTGATGGCAAAGGAAATGCATACACTTCATTCTTTGTATCTTCTGAAGTAGTAAAATGGAATATCAAAGATTTAAAAGTAGTAGATCGCGTCCCTACTTATTATTCTGTAGGACACTTAAGTATTCCTGGAGGAAATACTAAAAAACCTTCTCCAAAATATTTGGTTGCTTATAATAAAATTACCAAAGATCGTTATTTGCCTACCGGACCAGAATTGGCACAAAGTGCACAACTGTACGATATTAGTGGAGATAAAATGCAATTGATATTAGATTATCCAACCATTGGAGAACCGCACTATGCGCAGTCTGCACCAGCTGATATTATTAGAAACAACGGTCAACTGAAACTATTTAAATTGGCAGAGAACAAACATCCTTATGTTACTATGGGCGAAGCCAATGCAAAAGTTACCCGAGAGGGAAATAAAGTACACGTCTATATGACTTCCATTCGCTCACACTTTGCTCCTGATAATATAGAGGGTATCAAAGTTGGAGATGAAGTTTATTTCCACGTAACTAACTTAGAACAAGATTGGGACGTTCCACATGGTTTTGCAATAAAAGGAGCAGACAATGCTGAATTATTAATCATGCCAGGTGAAACAACCACATTAAAATGGGTACCCAAAAAGCCAGGTATGTTCCCTATGTACTGTACAGATTTCTGTAGTGCATTACACCAAGAAATGCAGGGTTATATTAGGGTTTCCCCTGCAGGAAGTAATGTGCCGCTTACCTTTAGTTTAGGAAAACCTGTTCCAGAAACTAAATAGTAGTTTGTACTTAAAGGAGCAGTAAATAAAACACTGCTCCTTTTTTATTCTAAAAAAACTAAGATGAGAAAAGAAATATCCTTACAATCGAAATGGTTGTTGATAATCAGTGCTGTATTTTTAACTATTTCTATTTTTATT
>CALRUG020000211.1:0-4122 GCA_943371295.1 Synechococcus sp. UW140
AATACATATAAGGAGTGAATTGAAGAAAATTCCAATACTTGTTAAAGTAAATAAGTTTCTAATAAGAGTTTTTTCATATCCAAGTTTGCGTAAATATGTTTTGAATATTTCAATTTGGCTTGTAATTATTTTCAATTTAATCATGCCAATTTTGGCAGTATTTATTTTTAATATTAAACTAAACTTTACATTCTGTTGTGCATGGTTTATTATATTCCAAATTGTTTTCTTTGTATTTTATTACTTAAATAAACATTTTCCTGAGGAAGAAGATATATACGAGAATAAGTTTCAATCACCTTGGTTCATTGATTTAGTCGTATTAAGATTTATCGGGAACAAAAATTAATATAATAATTCGGGGGCATTGTTTTACAGTGTCTCCGAATATTTTTAATTCAACTGCGGATCAATAGGGTAGTTGGTCATTTGTGCGTATTCGCCTCCGAGTTGTTGCATACTGCGTTTCCAAATTTGTTCGGCATCCAATGAAAAGCTAATGCCTACATCTGGGGTGGTTATGATCCAACTTTTTTCTTCCACTTCTTCTTTCAATTGATCGGTACTCCATCCACTATATCCCACAAAAAAGCGAATTTGTAATTCGGTAATTTCTTTATTGTGTAATGCGGCTATTGCTACATCAAAATCTCCTCCCCAATAAATACCTTTTACAATTTCAATTCCATCAGTAATAATATCGGGTCTACGATGGATAAAATGTAGGGTATGTTGTTCCACTGGGCCACCTTCGTATACCGGCAATACCAATCCATCCGCTATCTCTACTACATCCCCTAATACCTGATCTGTTTTTTTGTTTAGGATAAATCCAATATCCCCCTCCTCATTGTGATCGCATATTAACACAGCTGTCCTGATAAAATTTGGGTCCTTTAAAAAAGGGTCGGACAACAATAAAATTCCTTTATTCAGTTCCATATTGGTCAAAAAGATAAGAATAATATTTATTTTCCGTGTCAAATCTAAAAAATCTAGTTAAAAAAAGCCCTTGGATATGTTGCTGCTATTGGCTAGGGTTAAATAAATCTATATTTGTTGCGCATGAAGAGAACTTTCCCCATTATTGTCATACTGATTTCACTTTCACTGCTAGGGTTATTCCTTTTGCAGGCTTCTTGGTTTGATAACCTCATGGAAGTTACCAAGACTCAGCTGAGCGAAAAAATTAATACGGTTGGGGTGAGTGTAGCCAATGATATCGGCAAAACCACGCGTTCTTCTCAACCTTTAAGATTAAATAGAAGGGGAGGATTGTTGCTTGGGTCTGAATTACAAATCAAATTGTTTCGCCAGCCCACCGTAGAGGAACGTTTTACCATGGAGGAAGTGCGTACAAAAATTGAAAAAGAATTTGACCGTGTTCAATTGAGTAAACTAAAATTTGAGTTTGCTATTTCTGATGTAGAAGGCGATTATGAATTTTATTCTCCTGGTTACGAACAAGAGTTCTGGGATACCGTCAACAACAAAAGAAACTATTACGCCATTTTACGTGATACCGATAATTTGGCTTTAACAGAAACCAATGAATTGTTAATCATCATTGTTCCTGATGTAGAAAACCAAGTATGGGCTTCGCTTCGCTGGATTTTAGTTGGGGCTATTACTTTCATGCTCATTATCATTGCAGCTTTCTATGTAACGGTGAAAACCTTATTGAATCAGAAAAAGTTATCTCAAATAAAAAGTGATTTCATCAATAATATGACGCATGAGTTTAAAACGCCATTGGCTACTATATCCTTAGCGGTAGATGCGTTGCGTAGTCCTAAAGTTCAGGCCAATCCTGAGAAAGGCGCTTATTTTACAAACATTATTAAAGAAGAAAATATTCGCATGAATAAACATGTGGAAACCATTCTTCAAGCGGCATTCTTAGAGAAGCAAGAACTCAATTTAAATTTATCTAAAGTTGGCGTACACGAAATGATTCAAGAAGTGGCCAGTACTTTTGAATTGCAATTGAACGATAAAAATGGTAAAATTGATTTCTTGCTCAATGCAAGTAATGATTTTATTAGTGGGGATAATGCGCATTTTAGAAATATGATTTCTAATTTAATAGATAATGCCATTAAGTATTCTCAAGATCCTGTTCTTATAAAAATCTCGACACATAGTTCCAAGAATTATTTAGTCATTCGAATTGAAGACAATGGTATTGGTATGAGTAAGGAATCTGTTAAGCGTGTGTTCGAAAAATTCTATCGCGCACACACTGGTAACTTGCACAATGTAAAAGGTTTTGGCTTGGGAATGAGTTATGTAAAAACCGTGATTGATGCACACAAGGGAAAAATTAAAGTAGACAGTATCGTTGGCAAGGGCACTTCTTTTACCATTGAAGTGCCGCTTATGCATGATTAGTTGGTAATATTAATTACCGAATTATTCGGGCTTTGCAACCCAGAGTATTGAGCCATCTCCGTACGATAAAAACCTATACTCATTTGCCAATGCATATTGGTATATTTTTTTCCAGTTTTCTCCAACGATGGCCGACACCAACAACAATAATGTGCTTTGTGGTTGATGGAAGTTGGTAATTAATGCACGGATGATTTTAAATTCATAGCCCGGGGCAATAATGATTTGTGTTTTAGTAATAATTCTTTGGGCACTATTTTTTTGCATCCACTGTAATAAAGATTGCAGCGATTCGGTTGCACTTGGCAGAGCTTTAGTATATTCTTTCGGTATATTTTCTAGCGAACTTTTATTTTCATTTATCCCGCGAGCTAAATCATAGGGCTCCCATTGCGTTACATGCAAATCTGCTGCAGCAATATTTGAATTTCGAATTGTCTTAACGCCAATCCAGTAAAGGCTTTCCAGCGTTCGCAGCGATGTTGTTCCCACTGCAATAATTCCTTTTTCTACATGCGCCTCTAATTGTTCAATCGCATCAAATGTTACATCAATAAACTCTGCATGCATTTCATGATCCTTCATTTGTTCTGCTTTCACAGGCTTGAAAGTTCCTGCGCCTACATGTAACGTAACATATGCTTTGGGTATATTTTTTGAAGCCAATTTTGAAAACACTTCTTCCGTAAAATGCAAGCCTGCTGTAGGTGCTGCTACAGAACCATCGTGCTTGGCATAAATGGTTTGATACCTTTCTTTATCCGCTTCTTCTGTTGCTCTATTTAAGTAGGGGGGGAGGGGAATGTCTCCTGCTAAATGCAAAACCTCTGCAAAGCTTAACCCTGCTGGCTCCCAGCGGAATTCAATTAAAAAACAATCGGGCAAAGCCTCCACTTTGGTTGCTTCAATGCGCAAGCCCGCGCTGCTAACCGCTTCCGCGTCGCTGCCCGCCTCCCCACCGGCCAAACCGCCGCTCGCCGCGCCGCCGCCAACTGCGCCACCGCCCGCAGGCGCTGCCACGCTCAGCTGCACCGCTCCTTCCTTCCATTTTTTTGCCCCACCTACCAAACATTTCCATTGAACCGATCCCTTTTGCAACATAGCAGTGGTAATATCTTCATACTGATCTGCGGGCTCCAAACAAAAAAGCTCAATTAACCCACCAGTAGGCTTTTGAAAAAGCAAGCGGGCTTCTACCACTTTGGTATTGTTGAATACCAATAAACTTCCTGACGGCAGTTCATCGGCAATATTTGCATAAATATTTTCGCGGATTGGGTTGATACCCTCGTTGGGAAACACCGAACCACGCCCCGCGTCTATCAAATTTTGACCTGCTCCCCAAACCAGCAGCTTACTCTGATCCCTCTGTTCCAGGGGGTAACGGGCAATTTGATGGTCGGGCAGCTCATACGTAAAATCGGAAATATGCAGTAATGACGGGTGTTTCATGGGTTTTCTTTAGTAATTAACGGCTTATCCACAGCAATTCACAGGTTATACAGTACCATAAGCGTCAATTTGTCTGAAACGCAAGATAGGAAAGCATTACAGCTCTACAAATCTTGTGGATAAATACAATACCCCCATTTTTGGGTTAAAAGTGGGAAAAAGTGTTATTTTGTGTCAACAAGTGGTAATCTTGGAAATATTTATTCACTTATGATCGGATTTCACGGAGAATATGAAGCAACGGTAGACGCCAAAGGGCGCTTCCTTCTTCCGGGCGGA
>CALRUG020000212.1:0-3979 GCA_943371295.1 Synechococcus sp. UW140
AATCATAAAAAACAATACTTAAACTTTGTACACGATTTACATTGGTGTATTATTGAACAACCCAACTATGTAGAAATTGGTAGAAGAGAATTTGCACACGAGAGATTGCATTTCTATTTCAGTTTAGAAGAATGTTTAAAAGAACATCAACCTGATATCATTATTTTTTCAGGAGTTATTCAATATATAGAAAAAACCTATGAATTACTAGATCAAATAAAAAATAGTGGAGTTAAATATTTGTACATCGACTATATAGCTTTTAATGATGAAGACCGAGATAGAATAGCCATTCAACATGTTCCCCCCGTTTATTATGGAGTACCTGCATCCTATACCTGTTGGTTTTATAGCAAACCTAAATTCTTTGCTCACTTAAAACAACACTACCATTTAATATTCGACTTTATTGTAGACCCGGATAAATATTACCTGCAACTCAAGCCTTTTAATTATGAAGGGCAATTGTGGAAATTAAAAAGCAACTAAGTATTACAACAAGTCTTCTTTCAATTGTGTTGCCGCATAATCAGCAGCCCTTGCAGTGAGTGCCATAAAAGTAAGAGATGGATTTTGGTTTCCAGTTGAAGTCATACAAGCGCCATCCGTTACAAAAACATTTGTGCAATGGTGAAGTTGATTAAATTGATTTAATAAAGAAGTATTTGGATCTTTTCCCATTCTTACACCCCCCATTTCATGAATATCCAAACCAGGAGGCTGCTTACTATCCCATGTATTGATGTTCGTGCAGCCTGATTTTTCTAACATGGCTTTTCCCTCTTTAAAAAAGTCTTGCAATAATTTTTCATCGTTTTCATCATAGTCAACAGATACCACCAATTGAGGTATGCCCCAGTTGTCTCGTTCATATTCACTTAATGAAACTTGGTTGGTTTCTTTGGGAATAGTTTCCCCTTGCATCATCATATAAATACTCCAATCACCAGGTTCTGTTACAGCTTCTTTAAATGCAGCTCCAACCCCATCTACAATAGGTCTGCCAGCACGTGATGCACTAAAATGCACCATATATCCTCTTAAAAAATCGGTTTCTTGTTTGAAAACATTTTTAAAACTAGGCATCATCACTTGAGTAGGTCTTCGGCCATAATAATATTGATCTAATGGACCTTTAAACTGTGCAGTGATATTGCCTCTGTAATTATGGAATGCAATGTATTTACCCAATAAACCATTATCGTTGCCTAAACCATTAGGAAATCGATTGCTTTTTGAATTAAGCAAAATTAAATTCGTATTTAAACAAGCTGCATTTACAAAAATGATTTTAGCATTATACACAGTTACCTCATGAGTAATCGCGTCCACTACACTTACGCCAATGGCTTTCTTTGTTGACTCATCATATATAATTGACTCTACCACTGCATGGGTAACCAGATGCAAATTCCCCGTTTTTTCGGCTGCAGGTATGGTAGAACTATTGGAACTAAAATAAGCACCAAAGGGGCATCCTCTTTCGCATAATCTTCTTGCCATGCATTGACCTCTTCCTTGAGCTAAATGTTCAGGGGTAGGCACTGTTAAATGCGCACACCTTCCTTGAATCACATGCCTATCGGGATATGCTTGCATGATTTTTTCTTGCAAGATTTTCTCTACGCAATTCATTTCCCACGCAGGTAAAAATTCTCCATCAGGTAAAACTTCTAATCCATCTTTATTTCCACTAATGCCAGCAAATTTTTCTACATAACTATACCAAGGATCAATATCATTGTAACGAATAGGCCAATCTACTGCAAAGCCATCTCTTAGAGGAGCTTCAAAATCATATTTGCTCCAACGCTGGGTTTGCCTCGCCCATAGTAATGACTTACCGCCTACTTGGTAACCCCTAATCCAACTAAATGGTTTCTCTTGTACGTATGGATGCTCATTATCTTTTACAAAAAAATGTTTAGTGTCTTCTTTATAAGCATAGCAATTACTTACGATGGGATCAAGGTCCATTTCGGGTGGGGGAATTTTCCCTCTGTGCGGCATATCCCAAGGATTAAAGTTGGCAGTAGGATAATCTTTTTTATGCACTACATTTCTTCCTCTTTCGAGCACCAAGGTTTTTAAGCCTTTTTCACAAAGTTCTTTGGCAGCCCATCCTCCGCTGATTCCAGACCCTATTACGATAGCATCAAATTGCGTATTATGTTCAGGCATACTATTTAATCATTAAACCAATCAGCAAATTTTTTTAAGTCTACATTACCACCCGTTAAAATAATACTTATTTTTTTCCCTTTGAATAAATTCTTGTGTTTGAGTACTGCTGCCAAAGGCACCACACAACTGGGCTCTACAACAATTTTCATTCTTTCATATACCAAGCGCAATGCAGATTTAATTTCCGCTTCTGTAACCAAAAAAATATCTGTTACATGCTCACGAATAATAGATAAGGTACGCTCACTCAGTGTGGTTAATAACCCATCGGCAATGGTATTTACATAAGGTGCTTTTTCTACTTTACCCGATTTAAAACTAAGTACAGCATCTGCAGCACCTTCTGGTTCACCTGCATAAACTTTTATACTAGGTTTAAAATAATGAGCTCCCAATGCAGTACCAGACAATAACCCGCCACCACCAACTGGAGTAAAAACAATTTCAAGAGTAGGTACAGTTGCAATCAATTCTTTCACACAAGTAGCTTGCCCTGTAATTACACGATCATCATCGTAAGGATGAATAAATTCAGCACCCGTTTCGGTAACAATTTTATTGAGTGCTTCTTCGCGTGCAGCTTGATTGGGTGCACAAAAAATCACTTCTGCCCCGTAACCCTTTACAGCATTCACTTTCACTGAAGGAGAATTTTCTGGCATCACAATATAAGCTTTGGTTCCTAGCGTCTTGGCTGCAAATGCAATGGCTTGCGCGTGATTGCCAGATGAATGTGTAGCCAACCCTTTTGCAATTTGTGCAGGGTTTAAGCTAAGTGCAGCATTCATTCCTCCCCTAATTTTAAACGCCCCGATTTTTTGAAAATTTTCGCATTTAAAATAAAGCTCCGCACCTGCCATTTCATTAATACTGCTATTCGTTAAAACCGGGGTTTGATGAATATAAGGCTTGATTTTTTCGTGGGCTTTTTCAATGGATTCTTTGGTAATCATTTCATACTCTTTTCTCTGATCAATTTAAATTCAGATCCCTCTTTCCATTTCGGAAAATTAGATTCAAAACCCATTCTTCTACCAATGGTAAACAATAATTTTAAATCATTGACGGCACCATCACCCGTCCAAGTTTTTGGGTCATAATTATCGGAAGGCTGATGATAATTTTTACTAGTATATTCATTTTCCAATTTTTCTCCATATTCTTTTCCTTTACCTACAACGTCTACCCCATTATTAGCAAATAATGCAGGAATACCCACTTTAGCAAAATTGAAATGATCTGATCGGTAATAATATCCTGCTTCTGTATGGGTATCAAAAGAAAGGTAACCACCAGATTTTTCAATGGCTTCTTTTAAATAATCTTCCAACTCAGATTGACCTTGACCAACTACAACCATATCTTTAGTTGGGGCAAATCGATTGAGTCCGTCCATATTAATATTTGCAACTGTTTTATTAACTGGATAAATTGGATTCGCTGAATAATAAGCTGAGCCAAGTAACCCTTGCTCTTCTGCTGTAACTGCTAAAAAAACAATTGTACGTTCTGGCTTTGTGTTCATTTGTTTAAATGCCCTTGCCATTTCCAATAAGCCTGCAGTGCCAGATGCATTATCTAGTGCGCCATTATAAATTGAATCACCTGATTGGTCTGGACGACCTATGCCTAAATGATCCCAATGCGCTGTGTAAACAATTACTTCATCAGGTCGTTTAGTTCCTGTAATTTTTGCAATTACATTACTCGACTTATTGAAGCTTGCTTTTACCTTCATAGTCGTACTCATTTGTAACCCTAGAGACATTGCTTTAAAACCAGGTTGATTCGCTTT
>CALRUG020000213.1:0-3904 GCA_943371295.1 Synechococcus sp. UW140
GTAGACAATATATTCAACAACATTCTTTGCCCATCGTGCTGAAAGCCGATGGATTGTCGGCTGGCAAAGGAGTAGTCATTGCTGCAACTACTGAAGAAGCATTGGCTTGTTTTGATGAAATGATCCTAGGTAAGCAATTTGGCGCTGCTAGTGAAAAAGTGGTAATCGAAGCTTTTTTACAAGGCATTGAAGTCAGTGTTTTTGCCCTAACCAATGGATCGGCCTATCATATTATTGGTCATGCCAAAGATTATAAGCGAATTGGCGAAGGCGATACGGGTTTGAATACCGGCGGAATGGGTTGTGTTAGCCCTGTCCCCTTTATGGACGCGGCTTTCATGCAAAAAACAGAAGAAAGAATTATCCGGCCAACTGTTGAAGGATTGGCAAAAGAAGGGCTGGAATACCATGGATTCATCTTTTTTGGCTTAATGAATATGGGCGGAGAGCCTTATGTAATTGAATACAATTGTCGTTTGGGCGATCCTGAGACCGAAGTAGTTTTACCCCGTTTACAAACCGATTTAGTAGCATTATTTGCTGCTATGGACAACGGAACCTTAGAAGATGCCAATATTAGTTTTGATCCACGAAGTGCTGCTACCATTATGGCAGTGAGTGGTGGCTATCCAGGTGATTATGCCAAGGGCAAACCCATTGAATTGCCTGCAGCCACTGCTGTTCCAAAAGAAACCCTACTATTTCATGCAGGAACTATTTCTTCCGGAGAACAGGTTTTAACAAATGGTGGCAGGGTTTTGGCAGTAACTTCATATGGGGCAAATATTGCAGAAGCCGTTGAACGTTCCAAAACGACCCTGCAGCAAATTTCCTTTGAGGGCATGTATTTTAGAAAGGATATTGGGTTTGAATTCCCTTGTTAATTCCACTAATTTCAAGCACCTTTGTAACTATTGCTTTAACATACACAAGAACTTAACCATACAATGGGATTATTTAATTTTTTCACTCAGGAAATAGCCATGGATCTGGGTACTGCCAATACCCTGATTATACACAATGACGATGTAGTAGTAAACGAGCCCTCCATTGTTGCATTAAATCGCAACAATATGAAAGAGGTTTTGGCAGTAGGTAAGAAGGCTTTGATGATGCACGAGAAAACACATGAAAGCATCAGAACCATCCGACCTTTAAAGGACGGAGTAATTGCAGACTTTAACGCCGCCGAATTAATGATTCGCGAGTTAATGAAAATGATTTATCCAAAGAAGCCATTGTTTCCTCCAAGCTGGAGAATGGTAATCTGTATTCCTTCTTCTATTACCGAAGTAGAAAAACGTGCGGTTAGAGATAGTGCAGAACAAGCGGGTGCTAAAGAAGTGTACATGATTCATGAACCCATGGCTGCTGCCCTAGGTATTGGAATTGATGTGGAAGAACCTGTTGGAAATATGATTATTGATATTGGTGGTGGTACTACTGGTATTACAGTAATAGCATTAGCAGGTATAGTGTGTGACCAAAGTATTCGTATTGCAGGTGATGAATTTACTGCAGATATTATGGAAGCATTAAGAAGATACCATAGTTTATTAATTGGAGAGCGCACTGCAGAACAAATTAAAATTAATGTGGGTGCTGCAATGAAAGACTTGGATAATCCTCCTGAAGATATGCCGGTGAATGGTCGTGACTTGGTTACAGGTATTCCTAAACAAATCATGGTGAGCTATCAAGAAATTGCAGAAGCATTGGATAAAAGTATTTTCAAAATAGAAGAAGCAATTTTAAAAGCATTAGAAACAACACCTCCAGAATTAGCAGCAGATATTTACCGAAGGGGATTATACCTGACTGGTGGCGGAGCCCTCCTACGTGGATTAGACAAGCGCTTAAGTGCAAAAATTAAATTGCCAGTTCATGTTGCAGATGATCCATTGAAAAGTGTGGTACGCGGCACTGGGCTTGCGTTAAAGAACTATCAGCGTTTTCCATTTATCATGAGATAGAACAGCTAATCGGCTTTGAAAAATATTTTCCTGTTCATACGGCAATACTTTAATTTCCTCAGCTTTTTGCTGTTGCAAATTCTATGCATTGTTATGCTGAGTAATGTGAGCAAAACACATGAAACTTATTTTGCGGGTACCGTGTTTGAAGTAACGGGGTATTTTAATAGCCGTTACGCCAACTTACAACAGTACTTTAATTTAAAAGAAGCCAACCAAAAATTAGCAGAGGAAAATACGCGCTTGAGAAATGCATTGGGCAGTAATTTTATTTCACCAGATACCTCTATAATTCCTTTTACCGATTCTAGTTTTGTTGACACATTGGGAAGAAAAAGAAAATTCATTTATCTCCCTGCAAAAGTGATTGGCAATTCTTACACTTTACAAAACAACTATTTAATGCTTGAAAGAGGTGCCAATCAGGGCATCAAAAAAGGCATGGCGGTAGTTGGTCCAAGTGGCATTGTAGGTGTGGTAGTTGATGTATCTGCCAATATTAGTAAAGTGATGAGCTTGCTACACAGAAACAGCAAAGTGTCTGCAATGCTAAAAAAGGATAATACTACGGGTAGTATAGAATGGGATGGAGCCGATCCTTCCTTGCTTGTCTTAAGAAATATTTCCAAAAGTGCGAAAGTGGTAAAGGGAGACACTGTTCTTACCAGTGCTTACTCGGCAAACTTTCCTTCTCATCTAATGATTGGTAGAGTGGCTTCCATTACTGCAGATCCTGCTACCAATTATTACACTTTGAAAATAAAAACTGCTACCAACTTCTTTACCATTCAAGCAGTGGATGTTATCTATAATACCCGCTACAACGAACAAGTTGAATTGGAAAACCGAAACCAACAGCAATGAGCAGTTTATTAACCAATATATTCCGGTTTGCCTTTTTTATTCTACTACAAGAATTTGTATTGAATAAAATACCTGCTTTGCACCAATTCATCGTGCCCTATATTTATTTCTTGTATATTCTTTGGTTGCCTTTTAAAATGGGGCGTTGGTCGGTGTTATTTTTGTCTTTTCTTTTTGGATTAACCATGGACTTTTTCACTGGAACCATGGGGTTGCATGCTGCTGCTTGTACTTTAATTGGATATATCAGACCTTTCTTACTAAGCCTATTAATACCACAAGAAACCACTGAACAAAGCTATGTTGAACCCAGCATCAAAAGCATGGGATGGGCACCGTTCAGCTTGTATATTGGGCTACTTACTTTTGTGCACCATTTCTATTTGGTACTGTTAGAATGGCTACAGTTTGGAAGCTTCACTTATTTTTTAGGAAAAGTAGGTGGTACAACTGGCATTAGTTTACTACTGATTTTTTTAGCCGAAATGTTGTTTAACAGAAAAGCAAAATATAGAACGAATAGTTAGTGTAGTAGTTCTAGTTTATGCTTAATTTCACGTGGTCAAATCAATTGACTTCTCCTGATATATGTCCGTATTTAATCAAAGCCGTGGTAGGATTATCCAAATCATTATTGGTGTTGTATTTATTGTGATTACAGCACAATTGATTAACCTACAAATTTTTTCGTCTCAATATAAATTGGCAGCTGAAAACAATGCCATTTATAGAAAAATCATATACCCCGATAGAGGAATTATTTTTGATCGCAAAAAAAGAGCTTTACTTGAAAATACCATCAGTTTTGACTTAGTTGTTACCCCTTCTGAATCAAAGGGTACAGATACCGCAGCTCTTTGCGCCATACTAGGGATAGATACTGCCGAGTATAAAAAAAGAATGCTCGATTTAATTTTTAAAAATACCCGTGTTCGCCCCAGCGTATTTGAGCCATTATTAAGTGCTGAATTATATGCAAAGCTTACAGAGAATATGTACAAATTTCCTGGCTATGTTTTAAGTGAACGTTCTGTGAGAACCTATCCTTTTAATACGGCCGCACAGCT
>CALRUG020000214.1:0-3902 GCA_943371295.1 Synechococcus sp. UW140
GAAGGTAGAAGAACTGGTACTGTAGGTGAGCAATTGGCTATGGAATACCTAGTGCAACAATACCAATTATTAGGGATAGAGCCTAAAGGAGTAAATGGATATATACAAGAATTTGAAATAAACGAAGGACTACAAATTGAATCGAATACTTTTTTAAAAGCAAATGGTAAATCTTTAATCTTAAATGAAGACTTTTTTCCTGTTGCTTTTAGTGCCAATACAATGGTAAAAGGGTCTCCCGCCATTGCATTGTCAGAAGTCAATCAACCTTGGTTTAAAGATTTAAAAGATGTTTTAGAAGAAAATAAGACCAATCCTCATTTTGACATTGAAGAAGCCATTAAAAAAATGGTAAACGAAGCAACTGCTAAAAAAGCAACAGCCATTATCTTATACAATAGTTCGGCATTGGTTGATAATGTTCAATTCAATAAAAATGATAAATCAGCTGCTTTGCCTATTCCGGTAATTTTTATTTCAAAAAAAGGAATGCAGCAATATTTTAATGATCCTGCAGCAACTATTCAATTAGAGCTTTCTGTTGCTTTAAGCCAAAAAGTTCGTAAAGCAAGAAATGTGATTGCATTTATTAATAATAATGCAGCTAATACAGTAATACTAGGAGCACATTATGATCATTTGGGTTTTGGGGAAGATAAAAATGCATTGGATGCGGTGAATGAAGTACACAATGGTGCAGATGATAATGCAAGCGGCACTTCGGCATTATTGGAGTTAGCAAGAAAACTAAAAAAACAATCACCGAAGTCTAATAATTATTTGCTGATGCATTTTTCAGGTGAAGAATTGGGTTTAATGGGTAGTAAATATTGGCTCGATAATCCAACCACCACCATCTCTTCTAATTATATGATCAATATGGATATGGTGGGTAGATATGATACTGCTAGAAAACTAACCATTGGCGGATATGGTACTTCACCTGAGTGGGGTATTACTATTCCATCATTAGCTAAAAGTATTGCATATAAAATTGATAGTGCTGGAACAGGGCCTAGCGATCATGCAAGCTTTTACAGAAAAGATATTCCTGTTTTATTTTTCTTTACTGGCAGCCATCCAGACTACCATAAGTCAACCGATGATTGGGATAAAATTAATTATACAGGAATCAATGATATTGTAAATCTAGTCTACAATATTGTTGCTTCAACCGACAATAAGGGCAAAATTGCATTTACCAAAACACGTGAGCAACAAATGGGAAGAAGCACTCGTTTTACGGTAAGTTTAGGTGTAATACCCGACTACGGTTATACTGGTACCGGTATGCGAATAGATGGAGCTAGTGCAGGAAAATTGGCAGAAAAATTAGGATTGAAAGCGGGTGATATTTTGTTGCAATTAGGGGACTATAAATTTGTAGATGTAAACAGTTATATGCAATCCCTTTCTAAATTTAAAAAAGGTGATAAGACTAAGTTGATTTATAAAAGAGGATCAGATGAAATTACTGTTGATCTGGAGTTTTAAATTTTAATATGAAGCTTCGCTTAGATGTTGATGAGTTAAATGATGATTTTTTTGAAGAAACTCGGTTACTAGGAATAACCGCTACTTTAAAAAATTACCAGTTTTGCATGCAACTAAATACGAATTTGGGGTATGATTTCAGATTAAATCCTGAAATTGAAATTCATTTACGCAGAAAGGAAAGAAGCTATTATTTTTCCATTTATCAATACAAAGAAGTCAATTCACCACTCACCCATTATTTATATCAAAATCAATTTGATGGTGAGTATTTACTACCAGAGTTTAAGCATATGGATTTTATTTGGTTGATGAAATACGATTTAGTAGATGATGATAAATGCAATTGGATTAAACAAACTGTTCGAAATTTAAGTGGTGTTCAGTTGGTTGCAGAGTTAACCAATGAGCAAATCAAAAACAAGGGGAATATGGTTTTTTAATTCAATTACAAATCAACCATGATTCGCTTTTCATTCACTTCGGTCATTTTTCCAATTGGTCTAATATGATTTCCCAATCCATGCTGGGTTAAAATATGTTTAAGTTCATCTTCTGCTGTAGGATCAACCGCTATTAAAAGACCCCCATTTGTTTGTGGATCAGGTAAAATAGAAAAAGCCTCCATTACATTAACCCCTTTTTCAAAACCTACTTCTTTGCTATAAGCATTCCAATTGCGATAGGTTGCGTCTGGCACTAGTCTTTTTGCGAGATATTGTTTAGCAGCTTCAATTATTGGAACTTGACTATAATTAATCAGCGCGCCAGTATTGCTCCCCTCTGCCATTTCCATTAAATGTCCAATTAATCCAAATCCAGTTACATCTGTCATTGCATGAACGCCTTCAACTGCTCCCAATACTTGTCCAACTTTATTCAATTGATTCAACTGTTGAATAAGAATGGGCAAATCCTGCTCTTCTAGTTGCCCTCTTTTTTGGGCTGTAGAAAGTATTCCCACACCTAGTGGTTTAGTTAAAAAAAGTAAGTCGCCTATTTGTGCGGTATTGTTTTTCTTTAAATGCTGAATATCTACAATACCATTTACAGACAAACCAAAAATGGGTTCTGTTGTATCAACACTATGCCCGCCAGCCAATGGAATCCCAGCTTCTTCACAAATACTTCTTCCTCCTTCTATCACTCTTCTTGCAATTTCAGGAGAAAGCTTATCTACAGGCCAACCTAAAATAGCCAATGCCATAATGGGTTTACCTCCCATTGCATATACATCGCTAATGGCATTAGCTGCTGCAATTCTACCAAATTGATATGGATCGTCTACAATGGGAACAAAGAAGTCCGTGGTACTAATTAATGCGGTTCCATCCCCCAAGTTATAAACAGCTGCATCGTCTTTGCTGCTATTCCCAACTAATAACTCTTTAAAAATGCTAGGGGCGATATCTGAGTGAAGTATACTATCTAAAACCGCAGGAGCAATTTTACATCCACAGCCAGCACCATGCGAAAATTGGGTTAATTGTATTTCTGACATGCAACAAATTTGGTCAAAATTAACTCCAAAAAAATCAATACGGGTAAAAACGAAGAAAGCTGCAGTTTGAGCATGCAGCTTTCTTACCCCCAATTGTAACATTTGTAATACTGTAAAGTTGATTTTTATTTACATGCGAGTGGGAGAAACTACTTCAAATGCCTCATTTCTTTCACGAAACCACCCTTTTATTTTGTTAAGCCCTTTTTTAATTTTAAATGCACCTTTTATATTAATTTGTTCTTTAATTCATGATTTGGATGAAGCGATTGTTTTTTTTGATTTTGTTATGTTTACTAGTTGGCCGGGGTTACGCTCAATTTCCATACACCCAAAAATTTACCTATCCTGCTCAATTGCCTACTCAGGTTATTTATGATATGTTAGCCGACAACAAAGGCTATATATGGTTGGCAACCGATAAAGGCTTATTTAGATTTAATGGGAGGGCATTTGTAAAAATTCCTTTTGATAATACCAGCATGCAATCGGTCAGCTATTTACAAAAAGATCCTCAGGGAAATATTTGGTGTATGAATTTTTATAAGGAATTATTTACTATAAAAAATGACACCCTGCGCAACTATTATTTTAGCGATAAGCGGATAATGAATGAATCTGTAATTGTTAACTATGTAGCAACCCAAAAACATATCTGGCTGGCATCTTTAGAAAACTTATATCAGATAGATAAAGCCACTGGTAAAACCATTAAAAAAATTTACTCACCAGAATATCTAGGAATTACATCTATGGTAAAAAATGGGGAAGAAGTAGTTGCCTATGGTGCTAAGGGATGGATTTTTACCTATCCATCAGCAAAAGAAGAGTGGATTAAAACTCCATTTAAATACAATGATACAAGAATGATGTCTTCGGGTAAATTTATTTACGGTTCTCAAATAGG
>CALRUG020000215.1:0-3899 GCA_943371295.1 Synechococcus sp. UW140
AATAAGGAAATGAATATCATAATCGGGTCTACCCAAAAGAAACAATTGGTTGAAAAAATTATTAAAAAACAATCTTTTCAATATACTGGTACTGAAACAAACCCCATTTCACGAAACATTTTTACTTACCAATATTTACCTAGTGACCCATATGATAATCAACAATTGTTTTTAGAATCAGTTGAACAACATTATTTTTTGTACGAAAATGAACAGCGTGTTGGGGATAGTAGCATGTACTATTTTAATTGGGATAAACATTTGGATTGGAATTGGAAAGAAGCAGAAGGACAAAAAAGAATCGGGAAATTAGAGCAAAATAATACACGCATTTATCATGAAATTGATTTAACCAAACCATATAGTCCAAAAACAATGTATGCTGATGAACTTACTTTAACATCTCAATCAAATTTTGGTAATGAATCATCTTCTTATAGCTATGCCAACAGAAGCAATGATGCAACTTACTATACGTTTTCTGCATATGATTCAAAGTTGAATCCACTAAAGGATTTAAATATTTCGAGCGTATTGGCAAACGAAAAAATTTCTGCAGAGTTTGACGGGCGATATGGAAAAGTTGATATTAATTGGTATTTCGCTAATCAAAATAATTATACCGATTATTTTGTTACAACCGATGAAATAAGTTCGCATTATAGGTATAATCTAAAGTTTAATTATGCATATAACAAATTTAAACAACCAATATATGCGAAAGCAAAAATTGTACAAGTATACAATAAAGGAGGTGCATCAGCAAGAACCTATCAACAAAGCTATACATTTAAATACAAAAAGATAACGCAGCCGCCATTGATTAAAAGTATCACAAGTGACACTATTAAGGGGGTATTCAATCAGGTCTTATTTTCTTATGATGAACAAAACAGAGTTAAAGAAATTGTTTATAAAGATATTACTGTAAATGAAAAAGAACAGGTTACAAAAAAGCAAATTTTTGAGTACCAAGGACTGTCATTAAAACCTAATCAACAAACAAATTACTTTTACGCTTATCATGAAAAAAGAAAAAATTGGTTTCTTGAGTCAATTGGCAAAACATTTTTCTTGTATAATCTGAATAAGTATGTTGGTGACAGTACGCTGTTTTTATCCAATACAGAAGAAAAACAAAATTTTGAATGGGTTGATTTTAAAGTTGACACATCAGTAACAAAAATAGAACGTAAGCTTAATCGAATTTTTCAAGAAATTGATTTAACCAACCCTAAATCAGGATACCGGAACATTTACAATAGAGAATTCCACCAAACTCCTTTATCAAATTTCAGCTATGAATTGTATGAGCATCTTTATGGCAACAGGGGCCGATTCGGGAAATATACAACGATTACAAAAGTGGATTCAAAGATAAATCCATTAAAACAACTCAATATTGCGGATGCTTTTTGTATAGAAAAAGTATCATTCGTATTTGGTGAAGAAGTAGATATAAAAATAATGAACTGGTATTTTAATAACCGAAACAATATACTAGAATTTAATACAACTTTTGATGAACAAACCTCGCATTATAAAGACCTATATAGTTTAAGATATACTTACAACCGATTCAATCAGCCTGTTTATGCCAAATTGCAAGTAAAAAAGATTTGGCATGATTCTAAACCTGATACCAAACATATATATGGTCAATATCAAAAGACATACACTTTTCGTTATAACTAAATCAATAAACTAAATCAATTTTTACAGAACCGCTGTTAATATTGATGTATGCATTATCCTTGTTTTGAAGCGGGTTAACGGGCTTTCCATTCACATACCATTTTTTAAATTTTCCTATGGGCTGTTGGAATACAATTGTCCATTCTTCTTTGGTTTGCGTTAGTTGAAAACTCTGCTTGCCTTTTGTGTTGGAAAACCCAATAGTGAGTTTATTATCGCCAATCTGCACGTTTTCTAGGCTCCCCTTGTATAAGGCAGTAGGCATTAATGGCGATAGGATCACTTGCTTGTTAAATGCAACAGGTTTAATACCAAAAAACTGTTTTACAATTGGTTCCCCATAAGCATATACATTCCATGCCTGTGTCATCATACCGTAATCTGGTGACACTTCATACATAGACCCAGGTAATGCATAACCAAATGTTTTATCAACGCGTTTCAACAATTGAAATGCTTCATCGGGCCTTCCATAATTATTCTCTGCTATAATCTGAACAGCCGTTGGCAAAGTCATGACGGTTCCAGTATAAGTAAAATCATTTTTACCAACACTAGCGGCATAAGAATATTCTTTTTCGTCACGCTTTACATTTTTATCAATTCCTGTAACATACATTCCAAAGGCATTAGAGAACCGCTTTGCTGTATTCAATGCTTTGATAGCTTGTTCCTTATTCGCAATTCCAGTTTCAAGCGGGGTATTCACTACCCAATTATGGTGCATGACAAATCCTTTACTAGCAGTAGAAGTATCTGCCATGGTTTGTTGTTGACTCAAAGATAAAGCCTTAACTGCCCATTGATTCCCCAATGTATCAGCCCTTACAACGGCATCGGCAATTAATTGCAAAGCTTGCTGTTTGGTTGCAATAAAGTCTGCATAAGAATGATCTTTTTCTACCCAAAATTGGGTATTGATTTTTGCCTTTAATAAATCTGCTTTTTGTTGATAGTCTTTTGCTAATGATTCTTGTTTTAAGTATGATGCCATTTTAGCTGCATCAGCAAAAGCTTTTTGTGTATAAGCAGCAACATCAATCATTTCAGAATTTAATCCGTGGATTTCCATCATGCCTGCCCCATCGGGTAATAAATTTTTATCTGCGTCATTCTCCTTTAACACCCAATTCAATCCCTTCACAACAGAGGGAAAATACTTTTGCAAGAAAGCTTGATCACCCGTCCAACAAAATACATCCCATATCAGCGATACAAACTGAGGGGTTTCATTTACATTCCCAGGATTGAAAACGGCACCATTTGTTGACACTTCATGAATAATGCGTCCATTCCCATTGGTTTTTTCGGAGATGCCATGCACCAAATCAATGGTACTATAAACCAAATCTTTTCTTCCCATGGCAATCAAACCCTTTAGGGTATAAACCATATCGCCCCCAAACCACCAAGGATAATCAGGTAAACCCGCAACAATGCCTCTTCCAATACTGTCAACCTGCATCGTTAACCAATCGCTATTGTACTTTAGCCATTCAAAACTATTTGTTATAGCTTGGTCATTCAAGGTTAGTTTAGATTGCTGATTTAATTTATTTAAACGCTGTTGTTTTTGCTGTAATAATGACAATGCAGACTTTTGTATGGCATCATATACTTCTAGGGCTTCTGATTTAGACCTAGCGGAACCAGCAATAATCATTGGTAAATAATAAATCTGTTTAGGCAAAATCGTTATATCGTAACTGGTGCTAGTAACTGTTGTCAATGGTTTATTGGGCTTGGATTTAATTTGATCGGATTCTGTTCCAGTAAGCGGTGAGCCATACAATACATACCAAGGATTCAATGAATCTTTAACCAACCAACGTTGTTGGCTTGGTTCATAAAAGGTAATGTCCTTACTATTGACCATCCCAGTTCTTTCACCCAACCATACAGGCATTAAATTAGAAGTGCCATTAATAGTTACTGTTATTCGTTTAGGTAGATGACTTGTATTGGTAATTGCATACTCAATATAAAGACCCGGCAAATGATCAGGTACAAATTGGTATCGCTCAATTAACAACTGTGGAACTTGAGTTGTATAGTAATGCTTATTCCCAAAAGGAAAATTTTCAAATGCGTCTGCATTGGTCAACGGAATATTTTTATTACCAATTGTTACAGTTGCTTCAAATCCATCCATTAATTTAATAGGATGATGCCAAATACCCCCCATTTCATCTTTCACATGCCAA
>CALRUG020000216.1:0-3860 GCA_943371295.1 Synechococcus sp. UW140
CTACCTGAACCGTAAGTGGCTACAAATGCAGTAGGAATTCCTGCTACACCTATTTCTACAGAAAATCCAGCATCTCTTAAGTTTTGTACATGCAAGGCTGCACTCTTTGTTTCCTTGTATCCCAACTCTGCATAATCCCATATCTGTAAGGCGGTCCGCTTATCAGTTGTGTATGATCCCTCCAAAAATTGAATTGTAGAAGATTTTAGATTACTTAAAGCAGCTTCAGCTTGATTTGGGACAGTTTTCTTTTGGGCGAAACTGTTACTTGAAATGATTAAGCAAAGGATTAAAATTTTTTTCATGCACTTAAATTTCTGTTTATTTTGTTCAGCATTCAATTATTGAATATATTACTTTTTACAAAGCTTGCTATGAATAATAAATTAGCCATTTGGTCAATTACTGTTGGATTAGGAGGATTTTTATTTGGTTTAGATGTTGCTGTTATTTCAGGCGCAGAACAAGCCATCCAACAATTGTGGTCGCTTTCTGATTGGATGCATGGAACGGCAATTGCTATGGCTTTATATGGCACAGCATTTGGCGCTGCCTTGGGTAATATACCTGCGAATAAAATTGGTAGGAAACAAACGTTGATTTGGATTGGTATTCTCTTTTTAGTTACATCTATTGGTGCTGCATTGTCTACCAATGTATATATATTTATGTTTTTTCGGTTTGTTAGTGGATTAAGTATTGGAGCTTCGTCTGTTGTTGCGCCTGTTTATATTTCTGAAATTGCCCCGCCTAAATACAGGGGTAGAATGGTTATTTCTTTTCAACTAAATGTTGTTGCAGGAATATTGATTGCCTATTTCTCCAATTATTTATTAGCTGGAGTGGGTGGAGAAAACGATTGGCGTTGGATGTTGGGAGTGGTTGCAATCCCTTCCTTATTTTTCTCTTTGTTAATGTTGATTACTCCTGAAACCCCAAGATGGCTGGTACTATTCAAAAAAGACGATGCTGCTGCAGCAAAGGTATTGGCATTAACTGGCGAAGATGCCCCTAAAGTGATTGCCGATATTAAGGCATCTGTAGGTAAGTCAACAACAGAACCCCTCTTTAATAAGAAATTTTTCAAACCCTTATTACTCGCATTTTTAATAGCATTCTTTAACCAATTATCAGGAATTAATGCCATTATCTATTTTGCACCCAAGGTTTTTGAAATGGCAGGTATTGGCCGTGAAGGAGCTTTGCTTTCTACTGTTGGGATTGGCATAATGAATTTGATCTTTACTATTACAGGTTGGTATTTGATTGATCGATTTGGTAGAAGGGTTTTGATGTTTATTGGTTCAGTTGGGTATATTTTTTCTTTATCTATGATTGCTGTTTCTTTTAATAGTACCGATCAAAGCATGGTTGTGTATTATGTATTTGTTTTTATTGCTGCTCATGCAGTTGGTCAAGGTGCCGTTATTTGGGTTTTCTTATCTGAACTATTCCCCAATTCTGTTAGAGCTAGCGGCACTTCTTTTGGCTCTCTGGTACATTGGGTATTTGCGGCTTTAATTGCACAAGTGTTCCCTTATTTTGCAGCCAATATTTCGGGTACAATCATTTTTGGTTTTTTCGCTTTCATGATGGTTATACAACTCTTGTATGTTTGGAAAATGATGCCAGAAACAAAAGGGATTGCTTTAGAAGATATGGGTGGAAACATTGTATTGCATTAATCTTTCCATCCCCATGGAACTAATGGTGTTTCTATTGGTTGTTTTAAATTGAACGAAACGGTAAATAATCTATCTGATCCAATTCTTCTTAGGTTATAAGTAAAATTACTGTCGTTGATAGTAATCCACCATACATTAGAAGCTGCTGCGGGGATTGTCTTTTGCGTTTGTAGATCTGCAGGGAATATTTGCATATTCGAAAAACCCTCATTGGTAGATGTTCCGCCGTATTGGGTTACTGAATCTTCTGAGCCATCTTCATGACGATGATCATGTTTTAGTGTTATTGCTGACTTCTTTTTAGTAAGAACCCATGTTCTAGATCGGTTATCGCCCACATTAAAGGGAATACGTATCCGATTCTCTTCACAAGCTTTTACATGCATCACCAGTTTCTTGTCTTTGAAATCTGCAGTTGCGCCACTAATAATTACACCTTCATAAGATTTGCCACAATGCTGTTGAAGCGCCGTCCAAAAACTATCTAATTTGCTGATTGGTTTTTGTGCAAATCCATTTAGTGAAATAAATAATGCTATAAATGGTATATACTTCATTTTCATTTTTGAAACAATATACAGTATCTATCTCTTATCAATTAAAACAAATACCCGTAAATCTCATTTCTGAAAATATAGTTCAACCAAACAACGTCATTAATACTCATGATGGCAAATACTTGGTATTGATTGTTTCCAAGTAATGCATCTTTTTTATATTGTAGTACATGCAATTTGCCTGCTGAAATATTTCTTGGTTCACTTAAATAGAACTCAATGGGTTCATCACCTGGTTTTAAAGCAATATTTGCTTCTTTTACAACTTGCAATGCTAACTGATATGCGGTTTGTTCAGCATCAAAACGATTAACACTTTTTTCTAGAGGAACCATTAATTGATAAGTGCCCAATTTGTCTTTACGATGAATAATTTGACCAGCTGCTTTTGGGTCAAGCACGTATAAGTTCGTTGGAATCATAGAGCCATTTGCATTTACATCCCAAGTACTACCTACTTTGTAAAGGCTCTTAAAGTCTCTGTCTTCAGCATATGCAATCATTGCTTTGCGCATCACTTCTATGATATTCTTTATCCTGAAATCTATTGGAGGTTTGTTTTCGGCCCAAGTGATATAATTACTATCGTTTGCAATTGTATAATAAAAATCATGATTGGGTATGAATCCAATTTGTGGGAAAATGGCTGCATTTTCTTTCGCAGGTATTCTAATGTATAAATACTCTTGATTCTTTTCCCAAAAGCTAAATAAATAATAGGCTTTTAATTTTTTCAAATCTTCTGTATTCAGAGTAGTTATACCTCTAGGCCAAACATTGGCATTTTCAGTTCTAAGCAGCTCTAATGAATCAATCTGAAAATGTTTTTTCATCCTGGCTGTTTTTATTTCCTTTGAAGGTAGATATGAAGAGAAGCTGGAATTATTTGTATACGTTGATAGTTTGTTTAATTGAACTGGATATTTCGTAAATGCCTGCATTTTTTTGATGGTAGTACTCGTGTCTGCTGATTCTTGAATTTTACTAAAACTGCTGTTTAGAACAACATAATAGTGCTCAACTACTAAGCAAAATGGCTTTTTAAATTGGTACTGTTCAGGTATATGCTGATTGGAATGCGGATAGAATTCTAAAACCTGATATTCTTTCGTTAATGCTTCAACACTCCATCCATTTAAATTTTGAATGATTTTTTCTTCGGCTTCACTAATGCCATCTTGAATCCATAAAGGTTGCCCTTCTTTTTCAAGTCCATTCAATACTCGTTTTGCAGCAGATGCTGGGAAACCCCATCCTTCTTGTAGGCTATTATTATATTGTTTCCTCGTTTCTTTGTCCTTCACCATGGGGGCATCTAAAACAATGCCTTTTGAACTGAGTATGCGGAAATGCCTTTCGTAGCTTTCGGTTGCGCGCCAATTTTTTGCACTTGCATTTTTACCAAAGTAAACTGAAAGGAGAACCAATATAAAATAGGGGAAATATTTGAATGCCATATTTAGAATATTAGAAAGTAAAAATAAGTTCCATTAACTTTAATAAAGTACCGTTAATACGGTATAATAAATCAAGCATTTTATGGGAAAATTGTATCAACGGGTTGTATTCATTACAGTGATGTTTTCTAATGGACTCCTCTATGCTCAAACTAAAACCA
>CALRUG020000217.1:0-3826 GCA_943371295.1 Synechococcus sp. UW140
TTTACTTCTACTTTGCCCTTGGCCTTTACGGTTTCAGCGTGTTGGATTAATTTTTCTGTTGCTTCGTTGTTGTCGTTGTTTCTATTCAAGATCACGTCTTCGCATAAAGCCCTTAGGGTGGGTTCTATTTCATCATACACTACCAACTGCCCAGCGTTTACAATCCCCATATCCATACCCGCTTTAATGGCGTGTAATAAGAATACAGAATGGATGGCTTCTCTTACATGGTCGTTGCCTCTAAATGAAAAAGATACATTTGATACACCGCCTGAAACCTTTGCCAATGGCATCAATCGCTTGATTTCTCTGGTGGCTTCTATAAAATCTACAGCATAGTTATTGTGTTCTTCTATACCTGTTGCAATCGCAAATATATTGGGGTCGAATATGATATCCTGTGGATCAAACCCTACTTGCTCCGTTAATATTTTGTATGCACGATGACAGATTTCTATTTTTCTATCCTTGGTATCTGCTTGGCCTACTTCATCAAATGCCATTACAATGACTGCTGCCCCAAAAGATTTACAAATGAATGCTTGCTCTATGAATTTTTCTTCGCCTTCTTTCATAGAGATGGAGTTCACAATACATTTTCCTTGCACGCATTTTAATCCTGCTTCTATGATCTCAAATTTGGAGCTATCAATCATGATGGGAATGCGCGCTATATCTGGTTCACTTTGTAACAGATTTAAATATGTGGTCATGGCACTTACGCCTTCTAACAAAGCGTCGTCCATGTTCACGTCTAATATTTGCGCACCGCTTTCTACCTGTTGTCTGGCAACAGATAATGCTTCTTCAAATTTATTTTCTCTGATTAAGCGTGCAAATTTCTTTGAACCTGTTACATTGGTTCTTTCGCCTACGTTTACAAAATTGGTCTCTGGTCTTATGACCAAAGGTTCTAATCCGGCAAGCCTTAAATATGGTTTGATTGTACTCATTGTTTAAATGGTTGTTTCAACCACAGGTAATGTTCTGGGTTGCATTTTTCTAACGTTGTCTGCAATATGTTTAATATGATCGGGTGTTGTTCCGCAACAACCACCTACAATATTCACGAAACCTTCTTTGGCCCATTCTTCAATAAAATGCGCTGTTTCATGTGGGGCTTCATCGTATTCTCCCATGGCATTGGGTAATCCTGCATTGGGATAAGCCGATGTATAACAGGCCGCTATTTGGGATAACTCTTCTATATGGCTTCTCATTTCTGCGGCACCCAATGCACAGTTTAATCCGATGCTGATGGGGTTGGCATGTAATACCGATGTGTAAAATGCTTCTAATGTTTGTCCACTCAGGGTTCTACCTGATGCATCGGTAATGGTTCCGCTGATCATGATGGGTAGTTCTGGTATGCCCTTGTCTCTGAAATATTTTTTAGCTGCGTAAATAGCTCCCTTTGCATTCAGTGTATCAAAAATGGTTTCGATTAATAAGATGTCTACACCTCCATTCACCAATCCATCTATTTGTTCGTAATAGGCATTGGCCACTTCATCAAATGTGACTGCTCTATATCCTGGATTGTTTACATCGGGTGATAAGCTCAATGTTTTATTCAATGGGCCAATAGCGCCTGCAACAAATTTGGGTCCTGTACCTGGATTTTTTTGCATGAACTCTGCTACTGCTTCGCGGGCACATTTAGCGGCGGCTACGTTCAACTCATAAGCCAAACTTTGCATATCGTAGTCTGCCATGGCAATGGTAGTACTACTGAATGTATTGGTTTCAATAATATCTGCACCTGCTTCTAAATACAACAAGTGAATGCCCTTAATAATTTGTGGTTGGGTGATGCAGAGTAAATCATTGTTTCCCTTTACATCTAAATGCCAGTCTTTAAATTGCTCACCTCTGTAATCGGCTTCTGTTAATTGATGCCTTTGTATCATCGTGCCCATGGCACCATCTATTACAAGGATTCTTTTCTGGAGTTCTTCTTTTATTAGCATAGCTATTGGTTCAAACACTTTTAGTGATTAATTAACCAATAAACGCCAGAATGTGGGGGGGATGCACTTCAAACGTTTATTAGTTCTAAAAACTAACCCATAGCGGTATAGTACCGTATTGGCTAGGACCTTGGCTGAACAATAAACAAATCCACCAAAGTCGGTGCAAAGATACACCCATATTGTATTCTAGCAAAATATAGCCCCTCGTAAATGGCTATTGATACACTGCATTGATGTCTGCATTCACTTTTTCTGTAACTGCTGATGCATCAATATTAAAGTCTTTCATTACGATTGGAAATTTTCCTGTTGCTGAAACCTTGCCTGCTTTCACAGTGATTAAACCGTTTACAGTTAAAGGTTTCGTTACGCCGTGTAGGGTGAGGGTTCCTTTTACAACCACTTTATAAGTTCCATCTTTGGTAAAGTTGACTTCTTTGATATTGCTGATATTTCCTTTGAATTCTGCTCTGGGAAATTTATTGCTTTCTGCATAATCGTTGTTGAACTTCTCTTGCATTTCTGCGTATTCAAACTTAAACCCTTTAATGAGTAAGCTAAAACTCAATTGTCCATTATCAGATAATCTGCTGGCCACTTCATTGTTCACTGCTTTCACGTCATCATCGTTGGTGGCTACAAAATTTACTTTTGCGTTGCGCGTGCCAAATTGTTTTTGTGCATTGGCTTGTGTAAGTGCAATTGTTAAAGCGGCTAGTAGTAATATTTTTTTCATATCATTTAATTAGTTGGTGTTATTGATTTTTTTGCAAATGCTTGATTATGGTACGAGTACACCTTCGTTAATAACCACATTGGCGTCTGGTATATAGCCGGTGCAAATTCCTTTGAAACGGATGGTAGTTCCGGGTTTCAGCTCTCCGGGGTTGGTTTTAAACGTACAGTTAATAACAAAAAATGCATCATCGGTTTTAAAATTCACCACCGATTGTCCATCTTGATTGGTACTCTGGTCTAATACTTCTCCTTCTATTTCAATGGCTTTGTCTAAGTATCTCGTGTTGGCTGCTGCTTCATCATTTTTAAAAGCTTCAAATAATGCCTGTGCCTTGATGGCTATCGCTTTTTCTGTGGTTACGTCACGGTGTGGCTTCGTAAATATTCTATAAACTATGATCCCGCCAGAAACGGCGCCAACCAATACCAAGGTTAATATGATTTTAGTCCACTTTTTCATGTGTCTGCTATTTTAATGTTTAAACAACGAAGTTAGGTTTTTGTTTGGAATTGGCTTTCAAATCTTACTGAACATACTGCTGAACGGGCAATCGATTGGCGATACTGCGGGCTAATGTCATTTCATCTGCATATTCCAACTCTCCTCCAAATGCTATGCCACGTGCGATGGTAGTGACTTTACATTTTAAATGAGCAATCTTTTTCTGTATAAAATAAATGGTGGTATCCCCCTGAATATTGGGGCTGAGTGCAAATACCAGTTCATCCACTTGCTCATGGGTAATTCGGTTCACGAGTAACTCAATGCTCAACTGATCGGGGCCGATTCCATCCAAGGGCGATATAATCCCCCCCAACACATGATATGTTCCATTGAATTGCTGGGTACTTTCTATGGCTATCACATCTCTGATATTTTCTACTACACAAATGATTTGTTGATTGCGCATCGTATTGGCACAAATGGAACAGGTTTCGCCATCACTGATATTATTGCATCGTTTGCAAAATTGTATATCCCTTCTCATTTTTGTAATCGTGTCTCCAAACAATGCCACATCGTTGATGTCTTGTTTTAATAAATGTAGCACCAGTCTTAACGCTGTTTTTTTTCCAATGCCGGGGAGCTTAGAAAATTGTGCTACTGCATTTTC
>CALRUG020000218.1:0-3777 GCA_943371295.1 Synechococcus sp. UW140
TTATTTGGCTTTATAATATTTGTCATTGGATTTGTTTTGGCTCTTGCCATCAATAATACGGATAGTCGTATTTACAAATCGCTATGGGGTATTCCTAAATTTATTTTTTATCAAGTGCTTTCATTGCTTAAAGTTAGAAATGCCAATAAACATTCAGTAGCAACTAAACATTTTCACACTGATAAGAAATCTAATTAAAGCAATTTAAATGGGAGAGAAACTCAAAAGTTTAATTCAATTGTTTATTCAAAAATTTTTGGGTTATCGCAATTATTTATACGTTTTTAGCATATACAGAACATTTAAATATAGAATCTTTAGAGATGATGAAGATTTTAACTGTTTTATTCATCTAACAAAATCTGACAAAACGGCTACAATTATTGATGCAGGGGCTAATGTGGGATACACAACAGTAATTTTTGCTAAAGAGTTTCCAAAGTACTCCATCATTTCTTATGAGCCCGTTTCCTTATTGTCGAGCATTATTGTAAAAGTTATTCATTTTTTTAAAGTGAATAACGTACAAGTAAAGCAGTTGGCATTAGGTAATGCCAATAATATGGTTTCCATTAAAACACCCATCATTGGCGGTGTAAAAAAGCAGGGTTTAAGTTTTGTTGCTGTAGCTGTAGAGAGGGAAGATGAAAATTTGATCAATGATTGCTTAGAAGAACAGGTTCAAATGGTTTCACTTGATAGTGATTTACTAGATCAAATAATGCCTCCCTTGGTAGGAATAAAAGTGGATGTAGAAAATTTTGAGTTTTTTGTTTTGCAAGGGTCTATTGAGCTGATTAAACGGTATAAACCTGTTGTGATGGCAGAACTTTGGGACAACGCTAGAAAAAAAGCTTGTATTGAGTTAATGGAAAAATTGGGTTATTCAACAAAAGTAATCAGCAGTAGGTTATTGGTAGATTATACTAATCAGCAATCATTGAATTATTTTTTTATACCTAAATAGGAATAACTTTAAAATAGCGTGAATTAAATAGGATGAAAACGAAGCCATCTACAAAAAGACTCTCAAAGGAGGAGCAGGAAATTTATGACCAACAAAGGTTAGATTATTTAACCAGAATGGCGGCCCTTATTCTTGCTGGCGTAAGCGTTTACTATTTCTTTATTAAACTATTATTTCTATAATGGAAGAGCCTTTTCAAATACCAATTGGACAGAATAAAAAGAGGAGGGGTTTGCTTACCATACTTCACGATTTTTTTCTTGTCAATAAAATGGGTGGTCCATTTGGGTTATTGATTTTTATTGGTGCTGCCATTTTTTTTTCATTAGTTGTTGCAAAATTAGGAATGGTGCCAGGGGTATTGTTGGCGCTATTAATGGTAGGTATTCCATTTGTATTTGGCGTCATTTTTTATCCTGAATTCGGCGTGCTTACATTTATTGTTGCCGCTTATTTCATTATGTTCATAGGTAGGATGAATATCATTGACTTTCCATTAGGGACATTGATGGATGGTATGGAATTATTAATGGTGCTGGGTATTTTTATTCAGCAAAAAAAGCAATCTAACTGGGCATTATTTAAAGGACCCATCAGTATTATCATTCTCATTTGGATTTTGTACAATTTTATTGAAGTAATCAATCCAACAGCAGAATCTAAATTGGCCTGGGTGTATACAGTGCGTTCTGTTGCTGTGATTATGCTCATGTTTTTTGTTTTTTTGTACAATATTAGAACCATTCAGTTTTTAAAATTGATTTTAAAGCTATGGCTTGGACTTTCAGTTTTTGCTGCTTTGTATGCATATAAGCAACAGTTTATTGGGTTCACCGCTTTTGAGGAAGCATGGTTGTATTCTGATCCAGAAATTGCAGGATTGCTATTTATTGGTGGGCAATGGAGAAAGTTTTCCATATTTACAGACCCGGTTGCGTTTTCATATAATATGGTTGTAAGTGGGTTAATGTGTATTGGTTTATTAACAGGTCCTTTCTCTAGAAGAACAAAAATTTTGCTAGGGATAACTCTATTTTTATGTTTTACTTCAATGTTGTTCTCTGGAACTAGAGGAGCATATGTATTACCTCCAGTTGCCTTAGCACTTTATTCTATTTTAAAGTTTAATAAGCAAGTGATGATGGGGGCTTTAATTGGAGCAATTGGTTTTGCCGCTTTGATTTTTGTACCAACTAGTAATCCAACGATTTATCGATTTCAAACTGCTTTTAAACCCTCTGACGATGCTTCATTTAATGTTAGAAAAATCAATCAAAAGAGAATTCAGCCATTTATACAAAGTCATCCATTGGGTGGTGGACTCGGCTCAACTGGAATGTGGGGGAAACGCTTTTCTCCTAATTCATTTTTAGCAAATTTTCCACCGGATAGTGGTTATGTAAGGGTTGCTGTAGAAGCAGGTTGGTTAGGTTTATTGGTTTTTTGTACATTGATGTTTATTATATTAAAAGTGGGCATAAACAACTATTATACTATTAAGGATCCTTTGTTAAAATCGATTTGTTTGGCAATGATTCTAGTGATTTTTGCATATCATATCGGGAATTATCCACAAGAAGCGATTGTTCAGTTCCCTTCAAATACACTTTTTTATTTGGTAGCCGCCATCATTGTTGTTACTAAGCGGCTTGATGATGAACAACAAGAAAAACTCATTACACAAAATAAAACTCAACCATGATTAAAGGAAGGGATATAATAATTGTTGGTCAGCAACCATGGGATGTTGAAATTGGGAGTAATTGTAAAAATATTGCTTTAGAGTTTAGCAAATATAATAGGGTACTCTATGTAAATTCTGCATTAGATAGAGTTAGTTTAATCAAAGGATCTTCGGATCCTAAAGTGGTCAAGCGAAATAATATCATTCAACACAAAGAGCCAGGCCTTGTTCAAATAAATGCATCAATGTGGAATCTTTATCCTGATACCATAATTGAGTCTATAAATTGGATTAAAATTCATTCTTTGTTTAATTTTTTTAATCGAATTAATAATGAAAGATTTGCTAAATCCATATTAAGTGCTGTTGCAGAATTGGGCTTTACAAATTATATATTATTTAATGACAGTGATATGTTTAGGAGTTTTCATTTGAAGGAACTGCTAAAGCCAATATTAACTGTGTATTACTCTAGAGATTATATGTTGGCGGTGGATTATTGGAAAAGGCATGGGGAAAAGTTAGAGCCTAAATTGATTGCTGATTCTGATGTATGCGTTGCTAACTCTACTTATTTGGCAGATTATTGTAGGCAATTCAATCCAAATTCTTACTATGTAGGACAGGGTTGTGAATTAGATTTATTTATGGACTACACTGCAACAGAATTGCCCAACGATGTTCAATCAATACCCGGATTGAAAATAGGTTATGTTGGAGCGTTAAGCGGTATGCGTTTAGATATTCCACTCTTGATTGAAATTGCAAAAGCTAAACCTGAATGGAGTCTGGTATTAGTTGGCCCAGAGGATGAACAATTTTTGTCTAGCGATTTGCATAAACTCAACAATGTCTATTTTTTGGGATCAAAGAGCCCCACTCTTTTACCCAACTATATTCATTCATTTGATATTTGTTTAAACCCACAGGTAGTGAGCCAAGTTACCATTGGTAATTATCCAAGGAAAATTGATGAATACTTAGCAATGGGTAAGCCAGTAGTGGCCACTAGTACCCCTTTTATGGAAGCGGTATTTAGTAATCATACATATTTAGGTAAAACGGTGGATGAATATTTACAGTTAATAGCAAAAGCTCAATTAGAAAACAATAAAGATAGAGAAGA
>CALRUG020000219.1:0-3689 GCA_943371295.1 Synechococcus sp. UW140
CTATTGTGGAGCAAAAGATATTCCTACTTTACAAAAAGCCACATTCGTAAAAATCACTAACGCAGGTATGAAAGAAAGCCATGCACACGATGTAGACATTACCAAAGAAGCGCCTAATTACAGTAGAAAATAATTCATCGCCATGGCACTGAACAAGTGGACTAATTTACATCCGCTTACCTTAAGCCTTTTATCTGGTTTATTGTTAACCAGTGCCTGGCCAAATACTGCATTAACGATAGGTTTGTTATTTGCTTGGATTCCATTATTATTAATGGCCCATCAAAAAGGCCCATCATTTCCATTGTTAAGGTATGTGGGGCTGAGTTTATTAATTTGGAATACAGGAACAACTTGGTGGCTTTGGAACTCAACAGGATTTGGTGCAATAGCGGCAATTCTAATTAACACCACTTTAATGTGTATTCCTTGGTGGGGGTTTATTAAAATGCGTCGCCACTTTTCTGAATCAGTCAGTCTTTTTTCCTTGGTTGTTTTTTGGTTAACGTTTGAATACGTCCATTTAAACTGGAGCATCAGCTGGCCATGGCTTACATTAGGTAATGGGTTAAGTGCACTCACTCCTTATATTCAATGGTACGAATATACAGGCGTTGGGGGTGGATCATTGCTGATATGGGTAGTGAACCTCCTTGTTTTTCGTAGCATGGTTTCATTAAAAGAATCAAACAAACAATCAGCCATTTATTTTAGCAGTATGGCGGTTGGATTGATTGCTTTATTGGTGTTCATCAGCCAACAACTATTACCTACAAAACAGATCGTTACGGAAAAATCGAATATTGTGGTAGTTCAACCCAATATTGATCCTTATCAAAAATTTGAAAGTTTAACTACTGCCGATCAAATCAATCGATTGGTGCAACTTTCTGCGTCTTCAATAGACAGCAATACTACAATGGTCATTTGGCCCGAAACAGCTATGAGTGCTGCAGATTGGCAAGACAATATAAAATCGAATCCCTACTATCAACCCATTTTTCAATTTTTAGCTTCACATCCTTCTGTACAATTGATTTCGGGTATTGAAACTTTCAAACAATATGGAACCACTGCTGCAACAAAAACAGCAAGAAAAACCAATGATGGAATTTATTATGATGCGTTTAATGCAGCAGTTGGTTTAAGCGCCAATCAAGAACCCGTTTTTTATAACAAAAGTAAACTGGTTCCTGGGGTGGAATCGCTTCCCTCTTTTTTGCGATTTATGGCACCTGTTTTTGAACAGTTTGGCGGTTCAACTGGAGGCTATGGTGTATCGGATACTGCTGTTGTTTTTAGAAATCCGATTACTGCATTAAATGCCGCACCCATTATTTGTTATGAAAGTATTTATGGGGAATATGTGACCAACTATGTTAAAAGTGGGGCATCTATGTTGGCCATTATGACCAATGATGGATGGTGGGGCAATACACCTGGGCACCAACAACATTTGTTTTATGCCAAACTGAGGGCCATTGAAACCAGAAGATGGGTTGCTCGTTCTGCTAATACAGGTATCTCAGCATTTATTAATCCTCGTGGAGAAATAGAACAATCCCTCGCATGGGATAAAAGAGGGGCAATTAAAATGGCTATTCCTGCTGAACATTCCATCAGTTTTTATGTGCGCTTCGGAGACCTGATTTTTAATTTAGCTGCTGGATTTGCTGCTTTTTTTGTTGTAGTTTACTTCTACAAAAAAACAAAGCATGCAAGAAAAACAAATTAAGCTACCCCACTACCATTTGAGTTATACCATTTATGGAAAGGGAACACCAGTTGTTTTGTTGCATGGCTATGGAGAAGACAGTCGAATTTGGGAAAATCAAATTGATTACTTAGCAAATCATTGCTTACTCATTGTTCCAGACTTACCTGGCTCAGGAAAATCTACCCTCACATCAAAAGGAATAGAAGATTGGTTGCCCAAAATGAGCATTGAATCATTAGCAGAAAGTATTCATGAGTTATTACTCGCAGAAAATTTGACAAAATGTATTCTACTAGGGCATAGCATGGGAGGTTATATTGGTTTGGCGTTTGCTGAACGCTTTCCCAGTTCATTACTTGGCTTAGGATTGGTGCACAGCACGGCTTATGCAGACAGCGATGAAAAGAAAATAGTAAGACAAAAAAGTATTCAGTTTTTAGAAGATAACAATGGCCATATATTTTTTAAAGCCAGCATGCCCAACTTATTTGGTAAAAAATTTAAAGAGACGCAAGCATCTGTTATTGAGCAATTAATTGAACAAAGCAAAGCTTTTGAAACTAGAGTATTGGTTGGGTATACCCGTGCAATGATGCAAAGAACCAATAAAACCGAACTGCTTCAATCTGCTTTATTTCCTATTTTGTTTGTTGCTGGACCCGAAGATATCGCTGCTCCTTTAACAGATATTCAAGCACAGGCAACAGTTCCTATTAAATCGTATCTTGAGGTAATAGAGGGTGTAGGCCATATGGGCATGCTTGAAGCGCCCCAAATAATGAACCAACACTTATCTAGGTTCATTCATTTGATCTCTTAATATGAAAATAGTTTGTTTATTGCTTTTGATGGTACTGAGTAGTACTATTTCATTTGCAAGACATATAGCGGGTGGTGAACTGTATTATACTTATACAGGAGCCGATCCTTCTAATGCAAACAATAGTGTGTATACCATCACCCTTCGCTTATTTAGAGAATGTAATTCATCTGGTCCTACTTTAGAAAATGAGCAAGCAAATGTTGGAATTTATGAATCTGATGTATTATTTAGAACCTTGTTTTTGCCAAGGGTTGGAGCTGTAAATACCATTAGTTTAAATACAGCAGCATTCCCCTGCTTGGTGGGCAATGTAGGAGCATGTTATCAAGTTGCGTTGTATTCAGCTTCTATTGTTTTACCCAATAATCAACCAGGTTATACCCTTTCTAGATTAGGTTGCTGCAGAGCAGATTTTATTGCCAATTTATCTACACCCACAGGAGTGGGTAGTAATTATGTCACCAAAATTCCAGGTAGAATTGCATTATCCGGGGGCAACAATAGTAGTCCGCAGTTTAATGTAAAAGACACTGCTTTAATTTGTTCACAAAAACAATTCGTTTTAGATTTTGGTGCAATTGATCCTGATGGTGATTCCCTCACCTATAGCTTTTGTGATGCTTTCAGTTCACCTGGTGGTAACAACAATTCTGCTCCACCTAATTCCCTGTCTCAAAATCCTTTGCCTTATCGTTTTCCATACAGTGGATTAGAACCATTAGGAAGCGATGTTAGGATAGACCCAGCTACTGGCGTAATCAGCGGCATTGCTCCCCCTTCGGGGAACTATGTGGTGAATGTTTGTATAACAGAATGGAGAAATGGAAGGCCATTTACGGAACATCGAAAAGATTTTATTATGGCAGTGCAGAGTTGTGATTTTATTGAAGCCAACTTGCCCGATAAAATTATTCAGTGTGATAATTTCACGGTCTTATTCGAAAATGGTTCCAGCTCTTCTGCCATCACCAATTATGTTTGGAATTTTGGAGACTCTATCAATAATACCTATCCCCAATCTGGTTCTGTTCAACATACTTACAAAGACACGGGTGTTTACAAAGCTTTCTTAACAGTTACTGGGCCCAAGGGTTGTATAGGATCTGATAGTGTGGAAGTAAGGGTGTTTCCGGGTTTTAAGCCTGCTTT
>CALRUG020000220.1:0-3681 GCA_943371295.1 Synechococcus sp. UW140
AGTTGTTTTATTAGAGGTATTGCAGCTACTGCCGGTGCAAATAATGTAATTAATAATACCATTAGAGATTTTACCAGTGCTTCTGCCAGTGTAGGTACAACCACTTCTGCCGGTTTACAGGGTATTCAAATGAGTTCTAGCCTTGCAGGTGGTAATCAAACCGTTTCAGGTAATACAATACATTCATTAGTGAATTCAGCCGCTTCCGCAGGTGTAACTGTCACAGGTATTGTTGCAACATGGTCTGCAACAGGAACTTTAACCTGCAATGGTAATTTTATTCATAGTATTGGTACCAATTCTTCGGGTACTGGTTCATTTGTCAGAGGTATTTATATTGGTAATGGTATAGCCACTTATTCCAATAATATGATCAGGCTTGGCCTAAAATCTGACGGTACATCTTATACTGTAGGTCATAATATTTATGGAATAGATGAGTTTTTAGGAACCAATACTATAGTACACAACACAGTATATATTGGTGGAACAGGCGTTACCTCTACCAATAATACTATTGCATTTTTTGCTCAGCAAACGGTTAATACACGTACTTTCAGGAACAATATTTTTGTAAACGACCGTCAAAACGGTTCCGGTTCAGCATTAAACATAGCAGCACAATATGCAGGTACTTTTCCTAATGCATCGGGCTTAACACTTGACAACAATATTTACTTTGCCCGAACTACAGCCAATACCATTAGACAAAGTACAACCAACTATACTTTACAAACTTGGCGTGCCGCTTCTAATGCCGATTTACAAAGCGGTGCAGCGGCAGACACAACAGATATTAATTTTGTGAATGCCCGTGGTGCAGCTGTAGATGTGAATTTGCATGTGCAAGGCACTACAGTAGCAGAGGCCGCTGGGGTTGCAATAAGTGGTGTAACCACCGATTTTGACGGCCAAACCCGAAGTGGTTTAACCCCAGTTGATATTGGTGCAGATGCCGGAAGTTTTACGGCCAAAGACATTTATACGCCATTGATTACAATCGGATCACCATTATTAAATAGCGCTAGTGTTACCAATAGAACCTTAAGTGGTGTAACTATTGTAGACATTGGAACAGCCGTTCCGGCCTCGGGTAGCACGGCTCCAAAAATTTGGTTTCGCCGTTCAGCACCATCTGCATCCGCTTGGGCATCCAAAGAAGGGGTTTTAAATACAGGGGATGGCAATAGCGGCACTTGGAGTTTTGAAATAGATTACAGTTTATTATCTATCACTCCAGTTGCTGGGGAAACTTATCAGTATTACATTGTAGCACAAGACCAAGTTGGTACACCAAATGTATGGTACAGTCCGTTTGCGGGTGCAAGCCATGTAGATGTAGTTACCCAAACTACAGCACCTACAACCCCTAATTCTTATGCAGTAGTTACTGGCTTGGCAACAAGCTTCTCAATACCTACCGATTATCCTACACTTACCGGAGTAGGCGGTTTATTCGAAGCGATAAATGCAGCGTCACTCACAGGTAATACCACAGTGACTATCACCGGTGATATTACTGAAACCGGTGCAGTGGCATTAATTAATGCCGGCATGGGTGGCTTTACATTGACTATACAGCCAGATGCCAGTGCAAGAGTACTAAGTGGTGGCGCTACAACAGCATTGTTTGACATAAATGGGGCAAATGGTGTATTTTTTGATGGAGGGGCATCTAGAAATTTAACCCTGCGAAACTCAATTGGCGCAACCCCAAGTGCTACAGCCGCAGCCACAGTACAGTTTAGAGGAGGAGTAACAAGTGGTGGTATAAATAATTGTTATATTGAAGGAAATGCTTCAACAAGTACTATAGGAACAGTATTAATTGGAACCGGCACCAATAGTGGGTTGGTATTTAGAAATAATGATATAAGAGCAGCAGCAAACACCAATACCAATGCCCCTGCAAATGGCATTTACTCCAACAATACTTCTAATACATCAATTACCATTGGCGGTGACGGCGCAAGTGTTAATGGCAATCAAATTTATGATTTTACAGGTACCGCAATTAACTTAACGGGTGTGGGTAATGGATGTGTTATTGGTCATGCTACTGTGTCTAATTCTGGCAATACCATATATCAAACCTTGGCAAGGGCCGGTTATACAAGTATCAACATTGGTGCTGGAAGCAATCATGTTATTAGTAATAATAAAATGTACAGCACTGCTGCTGCAACACATACAGGAAATATTTTTGGTATTGTAATTGCAGGCTCTGGAAATGGATTAACGGTTAACTCGAATAGCTTCGGAGGTGCAGATGCAACTAGAGGAGGAACAGCTACAACATCTTCCGGATATATAGGTGCAATCAATATTGCAGCGGGTAGTGGAACAGGTGTAGAAATTCAAGGCAATAATATTGGCAATCTAATTACTACTTCAACTACTACAGGATATGGAATACAAGTGTCGTCTGGTACAGCTAATATTGGCACAACTTCGGCTAATACAATTGGTGGTGCTGCAAGTAATGATATCAATGTCAAAAATGGCTTCGTAGGTATTTATTATGGTGGCGCCAATACGGTGACTATTGAAAATAACACGATAAGAAATCTTAGTCACACGGATCCTGATTGGGAAAGGGTTTTAGGTATAGGGGTTAGTTCAATATCAAGCTCAGTACCAACCGGTACAACTGCTGTTGCTGCAACGGCTACTATTAAAAACAACCTAGTCAATAACATTTATACGGCTACCACAAGTTCTTCAGGAACGAACTTTGGGTTTGTCGCTATGGGTATTTTGTTAAATGTTTCGACTACCGGAAACAATGTGGAAGGCAATACCATCACTAATATTGGTCTTAATAGCGCATCAACTGTTACTAATGAAGTTACAGCGTTAGCGATTGGCAACATTGCAGGCGGTACTATTCATAAAAATAAGATAACGAATGTTACCACTACGGGTACTGGTACAACAACTAGTGCTACAAAGTTGTGGGGTATAAGAATTTTTGCAGGTACTGCTACTTATGCCAACAATCAGGTAACTATCTCACAGAGCACAGCAACACAGCCGGTAATTAGAGGTATTGAATTAGCTTCAACAAGTGCTGCTAACAATATTTGGTATAATACAGTATATATTGGCGGCACGGCTGCAGCTGCAAATAGTTCCCATGCATTTTTCAGAACCACTACCGGTGCAGCGGTAGTCCAAAACAATTTGCTTTATAATGAACGAGGAAGTAGCGGTACACATTTCGCCATTGGTTATGGTAGTGCCGGTGCCTTTGGTACAATAAACAACAACGTATATATCACAGCAAGTGCTTCAACTGTAGGTCAGGCCGCAGGTTCATCCAATACATTAGCTGCTTGGAAAACATCTACAGGTAGTGAAACAGTTACCAATGCCTATTTAAGTAGCGTAGCGCCCAATACTTTGTTTACAGATGTAGCGAACGGAGATTTAAGTATTGTGAGCAATGCTTCACAGTTCAGAGGCTTAGTAGCTGGTCGTGGTGCAGTTGTAGCTACAACTACCGACTATGGTGGTACTTCAAGAAGTGGTTCCGCTCCAACTGTTGGTTCATTTGAATATGCAACTATACCTGGTCTTTTCGTTGGTTATACCAATACAACATATGGCACAGCTACAAACTGGAATGACGGAAATGCTGCAACTGGAGTTACCAATGTAACTGTTCCTGCTTATGCTAAC
>CALRUG020000221.1:0-3623 GCA_943371295.1 Synechococcus sp. UW140
GAAAGCTTCCTGTGGAATTTCTACGTTACCAATTTGGCGCATACGCTTCTTTCCCTCTTTCTGCTTTTCTAATAGCTTTCTTTTACGGCTGATATCACCTCCATAACACTTGGCAGTAACGTCTTTACGGATAGCACTAATATTTTCTCTGGCAACTACCTTAGCTCCTATGGCTGCTTGAATAGCAATCTGGAATTGTTGGCGAGGCAATAATTCTTTTAATTTTTCACAGAGTTTTCTTCCAAAATCAGTAGCCCTACCTCTATGAATTAATGCACTCAAGGCATCCACTTTTTCATTGTTCAACAGGATATCCATTTTAACGATATCTGCTACCCGATTGTCAATTGGAGTGTAATCAAATGAAGCGTACCCTCTGGTAGAGCTTTTTAATTTATCATAGAAATCAAATACAATCTCTGTTAAAGGCATTTCGAAAATCAACTCAACCCTGGTAGGCGTTAAATAGCTTTGATTTAATAAAATACCACGCTTACCCAAGCACAGCGTCATGATATTACCAATATAATCGGGTAAAGTAATGATCTGCGCTTTAATAAATGGTTCTTCAATGCGATCAATTTTTACTTGATCAGGCATTTCAACCGGATTATTGACTAAAATCTTTTCTCCTCTGGTTGTATAGGCATTAAAGCTAACGTTAGGAACTGTTGTGATTACCGTTTGATTGAACTCACGTTCTAATCTTTCTTGAATAATTTCCATATGCAAGAGTCCTAGGAATCCACAACGGAATCCAAAGCCCAATGCTTGTGAAGTTTCTAATTCAAAAGTTAGAGAAGCATCATTCAATTGCAGCTTGTCCATGCAATCTCTTAGTTCTTCAAACTCATCGGTATTTACAGGGAATATACCAGCGAAAACCATCGGTTTTACTTCCTCAAAACCATTGATCATTTCGCCAGGATTATTAGCCAATGTAAGAGTATCTCCTACTTTAACTTCCTTCGCATTTTTAATACCAGTAATAATATAACCCACATCACCCGCACTAACTTGGTCTTTGGGAGTCATCGTAAACTTGAGAACTCCCACTTCGTCGGCTATATAATCTTTCCCAGTTGCAACAAATCGGATTTTATCTCCCTTTTTCAAAGTACCATTCATTATTCTATAATAAATAATGATTCCTCTGAAACTATTGTAAACACTATCAAAAATTAATGCCTGCAATGGTGCATCAACACTACCTGACGGTGCTGGAATGCGTTCTACAATGGCTTGTAAAATTTCATCAATACCAATTCCCGACTTTCCACTAGCCAATAAAATATCTTCTTGTTTACAACCAATTAAGTCAATGATTTGGTCGGTCACTTCTGGAATTTTGGCTCCATCCATATCAATTTTATTGATCACCGGAATGATTTCTAAATCGTTGTCGATGGCCAAGTATAAGTTACTAATGGTTTGGGCTTGAATTCCTTGAGAAGCATCCACCAACAGTAAAGCGCCTTCGCAGGCGGCCAAGGCACGGCTTACTTCGTAGCTGAAATCTACGTGTCCGGGCGTATCAATTAAATTAAGGGTATATATTTCTCCTTTATGGGTATAGTTAATTTGAATGGCATGACTCTTAATCGTAATACCCTTCTCCCGCTCCAAGTCCATATCGTCTAAGACCTGGTTCATCATATCTCTTTCACCTACCGATTTAGTATGTTCTAATAAACGATCGGCCAATGTGCTCTTACCATGATCTATATGCGCGATAATACAAAAGTTCCTAATATGCTTCATAAGGCTGCAAAGATAGGTTTGTATGAGTTATCTTCAACTAAGAATACACACAAGATGTTATTGAAAAAGTTAAACAAAAAAGCCCGTTTAAATGAAGAAACTGGCTTAGGAACCAATACTGCTCTAATTGGCGGTCGGTTTTTCATGAAAAATGGGATGCCCAATATTGAAACAAAGGGTTTACCCATATGGAGAAGATTAAATATCTACCATACCCTTTTATCAATGCCTATTTGGAAATTCTTGACCACTATTCTCCTATTTTTCTTCTTAATCAACTTGATTTTTGCAAGTTTATATATATGGATTGGAATAGATCATTTAGGCGGAATGGTTGTTTCTAGTGAATCAGATAAATGGGGAGAAGCTTTTTTCTTTAGCGCCCAAACATTTACAACAGTAGGGTACGGAAGAATCAATCCGATTGGCTTTGCTGCCAGTTTAACCGCTTCTCTTGAAGCATTAATTGGCTTAATGAGTTTTGCATTGGCTACAGGCTTATTATATGGAAGATTTGCAAGGCCAAGGGCTTTTATTAAATACAGTAAAAACGCATTATTTGCACCCTATAAAGAGGGAGTAGCATTGATGTATAGAATGGTTCCTTATACCAAAAACTATTTGGTAAATGTTGAAGTCAAAATCACGATGGCATTAAGAGTGGAAGAAGAAGGACAATTGAAAAATAAATTTTTTGACTTGCCTTTGGAAATAGCCAAAGCAAATACGCTAACAGCCAGCTGGACATTGGTGCATGTCATAAATGAAAACAGTCCGCTCTACCAATTTTCAAAAGAAGATATTGCAGCTGCCCAAGCAGAAATGTTGGTATTTGTGCAAGGGTTCGACGAAAGTTTCTCGAATACAGTTATATCGCGTGCTTCTTATAGTTTTGAGGAGTTTGTGTATGGTGCCAAATTTTTACCCATGTTTCACCCTAATGAAAACAATACCAGCACAATTTTGCATATTGAAAAACTGGACGATTATATTGCAGCGGAATTGCCAATCAAAATCTAAGTAATGGACACCCATATTGGAAAAGATATTCAAATAGCTGCCGCTTTTTTAAAAGCAGGAGAACTAGTGGCCATACCTACTGAAACGGTTTATGGATTGGCTGGAAATGCACTTTCAGAAGCCAGTGTAGCAAAAATATATACAGCTAAAAACAGACCCAGCTTTAATCCATTGATATTACATATAGCCAACATCAATCAAATGCATGAATATGCTTTTGTGGATGAAATCAGTTGGAAATTGGCTCAACATTTTATGCCTGGCCCACTTACTTTATTGTTGCCTAAAAAAATAACCGTTCCAGATATTACCACTGCAGGCAGTAAAAAATGTGCCATTAGAGTGCCCAATCAACCATTGAGTTTGGCATTGTTGGCAGAACTAAATTTCCCCCTTGCAGCACCCAGCGCCAATCCTTCGGGTTATATTAGTCCTACCAATGCTCAACATGTAATGGAGGGCCTGCATGGTAAAATAGCTTATATATTAGATGGTGGTGATACTACTGTGGGATTAGAATCGACCATTTGCGAAGTGACTGAAGAGGTAATTATTTTACATAGAGCGGGCAGTGTTACCGCGGAACAATTATCAACAGTAACTGGAATGAAAGTGGTTAATGCTGCTGCTTATCAAGCACCCGTTATTTCAGATCATAGCCCTGATTCACCCGCTACTCCGGGTCAACTCAAAAGTCATTATGCTCCTCATACCCCATTGTTTATGGGCAACGTGAATGAATTAATTCAAACGCATGCAGGTAAAAAAATAGCAGTCATTAGTTTTCATACCCACTATGAAGGTGTTGATAATTTTATTTTAGCACCCGATCTTCAATTGTT
>CALRUG020000222.1:0-3580 GCA_943371295.1 Synechococcus sp. UW140
CATGCAGATTGGGCTTCATCATATTGAAATACCGAATAGTTGGTTCAAATGGGAGATTCCCATCAATAAATACAAAATCTAAGGAATTATTTTTTTGGAGCGCATTGGCCAAAGTAGCATCAAATTTTCCAATCACTTGCTCAATATTATGTAAGCCAATATGCTGAAAATGACGTTCTGCTTGCTTCGCAATTTCAGGCACTTCTTCCAAGGTAATGACTAATCCATTTTGATTAGCAGCCGCTAAATAACTGGTGGTAATTCCCAAAGATGTGCCTAATTCTAATATGGTAGATGAACCAAAATGGTTGACCAGCCTAAACAACAATTGACTAAATTTTTTGGGCTTTAATGCAGATTTTGCAATTGAGGAAATGGTTCTTGTTCCGTCTGAATTTAATTTAGATCCTGCTTCAAAGTTTGAAAAAGTAATTGATGTATGATCAAATAATAACTCTTCTCTTGCAGCTTCAATTAAAGGGAAAACGTAAAAATTTCTATCGTCTATAAATACTTTATCAATTAATTCAAATACAAAGGGGGAATGTACGCCATGTCCTTTTGAATTAGACGATTTAATCCAATAATGTATATAACGCAACCAAAACTGAAAAGGAGAATACATTATGGTTGAATTTGATTAATTGGAAGCCATTTCTTGAGCCAAAATAAAGCATATACCAATGAAAACCAACTTAAAAAATGTGCCAATTTTAAAACCCAATCGGTGAACACTAAATCAGGAAAGGCCGTTGCATCCAAATAATATACCATTACACCCAAGCTAAACCATAAGCTTTTCCTAAAAAACGGTATACCAAAAAAGAGAGGTAGTAAGATCAAAATAAATGTTCTAACTACAGACTGGTCAATATAATTCAACCAAAATTCATTAGTTGTTACTCCATTGCTTAAAGATCGTAAAAACTGAATAAGGCCTATTAACAAACGGATTTGATACACAGCATTAATCAGTAATAAGATATTCATTACTTGTAATACGCTTTTGCTATATAAAGCTTTGAACGTATTGGCATATACTACCGAAGCAATAACAAGAAATGGAATGAATAATAGGTATAGAAACGGAATAATTTGCATGATTATGAACGCTTTTGCCAACACTGAAAACGATATGCAAAAGCATGTTTGGCGTCAGCAACTTTGGAATCATCCATAGTAAGTTGCCAATGTTCAGCATCCAATGCTGGGAAAAAAGTATCCCCTTCTATTATTGTATCTACCCTAGTTAAATAAATTTTATGCGCATAAGGCAATGCTGATGCATACAGTTCACCTCCTCCAATTATAAAGGATTCTTTATAATCATTTTCAGAAGCAATCCGCAAAGCATCATCTAAAGATGAAGCTTTTAAAACCCCATCAGCATTCCATTCAGATTGCCTAGTCACCACAATATTTAACCTTCCGTTTAAAGGCTTACCAGACAAGGATTCAAAAGTTTTTCTTCCCATGATTACCGGCATTGCCCAAGTAGTTTGCTTGAAAAACTTCATGTCGTTGGGCAAATGCCAAAGCAATTGATTATTTAGACCAATGGCATTGTTTGTAGAAGCGGCAACTATTATTGATATAATCATATTAAACTGCAACAGGTGCTTTTATAGCAGGATGACACTGGTAATTTTCTAAAGTAAAATCATTAAAATCAAAATCAAAAATACTATTAACCGCGGGATTCAATTTCATGATAGGCAAAGGATAAGGTTCTCTACTCAATTGTAATTGTACTTGTTCTAAGTGATTATTATAAATATGCACATCACCGAAACTATGAACAAAGTCTCCATATGCTAACCCAGTTACTTGAGCCATCATCATGGTAAGCAATGCATAAGATGCAATATTAAATGGAACACCTAAAAACACATCTGCACTGCGTTGATACAATTGACAACTTAATTTTCCATCAGCTACATAAAATTGAAATAAACTATGGCAGGGCATTAAAGCCATTTGCGAAAGCTCTCCTACATTCCAAGCACTCACAATCATTCTTCTGCTGTCTGGATTATGTTTAAGTTGATGCAAAACATCAGCAATCTGATCGATCACTTTTCCATCTGCACCTTCCCAGCTTCTCCATTGTTTACCATACACGGGTCCAAGATCACCATTTTCATTGGCCCACTCATTCCAAATACTTACTCCATGATCTGTTAAGTATTTAGTATTGGTATCCCCTTTTAAAAACCAAAGCAATTCATAAATAATGCTCTTTAAATGTAATTTTTTGGTTGTTACCAAAGGAAACCCTTTTGCTAAATCAAAGCGCATTTGATAACCAAAGCAACTGATGGTGCCAGTACCTGTACGGTCTGTTTTTGCTACCCCGTTCGCTAAAATATGTTTCAATAAATCGTGATACTCTTGCATACACAAATTAACAACGAAAAGGCCGCATTTTACTGCCATTCATACTGCTGTGCAGAAATTGTGATTATTCCACTATTTTTTTTGAATCAACTTATTAAAGCTTAAAAACCAACCCATATTACTTACATGTGTATCAAAGCTGCCAAATTTACCTTGTACACTTAGTCCAAAACCAATGCTGCCTCTTAATGAAAATTGGTCATACTCGTTTTTAAATTCATCTACAGCTCCTGTAGGATATTTATACCTAAGTATATCATTCGTCTTACTATAAACTGCTGGCAAAGCTGCTTGTAAGAAGAAAGCCGTTGAATTTCGCTTGTTTAGTGGCAAGTAATAGCGAGTTATAGGGGCAATACCAATATCTAAACTATTATCTATATTCTTAGTATCAACAGTAGGCAACGAGGGTCCGGGGCCAATAGTAATAGGGTAAGTTAAATAACTTCTCCTGTCCGTATGTACCCCCGCAATACCCATGACTCCAATCATCCAATTTTGTTGAACAAATTTGCCATACATGGGTGCTAGTAAAATGCCCAAATTCGTGTTACCTTTTGTAATGGAGATATCGGTGTAAGAACCCATCATATCGGAGTAAACAGGAGAAATTCCAATGCCCCAAAAAGACTTCCCCTTATTAAAATGTTGATAGGTTGTTTTTTCGGTTTGGGAAAAACCCAATTGTGTAATAGACAACGCTAAAAAAAGAAACCAGCCTTTCTTCATAAACAATTTTTAATATAAGAGTCTATAAAGCAAAGAACTGTTGCACCGTTAATATAAAAATTAAGCCTTTCGTCTGTCTAATTCCTTCTTGATCAAAGACAATTCACGGCCTGTTTGGCCTGCAACACTTGAATTTTCTTTTGCTCTTCGCATTAAATAAGGAATCACATCTTTGATAGGACCGAAAGGCAAGTACTTGCTCACTTTAAATCCCTCTTTTGCTAAATTGAAAGTAATATTATCACTCATCCCATACAATTGAGAAAAGTGTACATGAGGATGATTGTGTTGCAAGTTTTTTTCATGCATAATTTCAGCCGCCAATAAATTGCTTTTTTCATTATGTGAAGCAATAATTACTGAAATATCTTCAAGATGATCAAAACAAAACTTCACAGCTGCATTAAAGTCGTTATCGGGTGCTTCTTTCGTTGGTTGTATAGGAGAACCGTAA
>CALRUG020000223.1:0-3533 GCA_943371295.1 Synechococcus sp. UW140
ATTGAATGGGTTTTACTTCATAGCTACCCGGATTAAAATCGGGCATGCGATTGATTTTATACGAAAATCCTTTGCTTGTATTTTGGCCTTTAACTATTTGTATATCTAGAAAACGACCCTGCTTAAAATCGATATTGCTTCCGTAGTCGTGGTAGTTTAAACAGATATACTGTTCTTGATTGTACAACATCGAAGGAATATCATATACATTTTCATTTGATTGAACATATAACAAAAGGGTATCGTTCCTTAATCGGGTTACCGCAGAATACCCAGAATGATTTAATAAATACCACTTATATAGTGTGTATAAATGGTAGTTTTCTTTTTTAGGACTGATTGATTCAGCGGCGGTTCTAATCAATTGATAAAACAACCAATCGTCTAATTGTTTCTCTTGCTTATAAGCCAATAAGTTATTGATTAACTCATCAACAGGTAGTTGATTTAATTTGCTATAAAAACCCTCAATGGTAGCAGGAGAAATGGGTTGGTTTAAACGAACCCTTAATTGATTTACTCCAGGAGTGTGCACCGTATCCCCATAAAAATCAATATAAACTTGATTACGATCAGGAAGGGTATCCTGGGCAGCCAATTGTTGTGCATTCAAATGTAGAAAGCATAAACAATTCATGATTAATATGGTCCAAAACCCCTTTTTCAACGATATCCGATTTTCTTAAAGTTACAAAAAGGTAACAATTAATTAATATTAAGTTTTTTCAAAGCCTTGTTAAAAAGTAGTAAAATGCCCGATTTGGCCAATTAGGGTCTAAATTTGCTCAATATTTTAGTTATGCCCTTTCAGTTACACACGAATTATCAGCCAGCAGGGGATCAGCCAAAAGCCATTCAGGAACTGGTGGATGGGGTAAATGAGGGCGAACAATACCAGACTTTATTGGGGGTAACGGGTAGTGGTAAAACTTTTACCATTGCCAATTTGATTCAACAGGTTCAAAGGCCAACCCTGGTGTTGACCCATAATAAAACCTTGGTAGCGCAATTGTATGGAGAGTTCAAGCAATTTTTTCCAGACAATGCGGTGGGGTATTTCGTGAGTTATTACGACTATTATCAGCCCGAAGCCTATATGCCAGTTACTGGCACTTACATTGAAAAAGACCTGAGCATAAATGAAGAGTTAGATAAATTAAGATTGCAAGCCACATCTCAATTATTGAGTGGCAGAAGAGATATTATAGTAGTAGCCAGCGTGAGTTGTATTTATGGTATGGGTAATCCAACCGAATATGAGAATGGAATTATTCGTATACAAAAAGGACAAGTATTATCCAGACAGGGTTTCTTGCATGCATTGGTCAATTCTTTGTACAATCGTTCCCAGGGGGATTTTACCCGCGGTACTTTTAGGGTTAAAGGAGATACGGTAGACATCAACCTGCCGTATGTCGATTTTGGATACCGCGTTACTTTTTTTGGAGACGAGATTGAAGAGATAGAAAGCATAGAAACCGCTACCAATAAGCGTATTGGTCTAATGGATACGGCGGCAATATTCCCCGCCAACCTATACCTTGCTCCTAAAGACATGATTGTTGAAGTGATGCACGAGATACAAGATGAAATGATGTTGCAGGTGGAGTATTTTAAATCGGTAGGTAAGTTTATAGAAGCTTCTCGTTTAAAAGAACGGGTAGAATATGATTTGGAAATGATTCGTGAATTGGGCTATTGCAATGGGATTGAAAACTATTCAAGATTCTTTGATAGAAGAAAACCAGGTACCCGACCTTTCTGTTTGCTCGATTATTTTCCCAAAGATTTTTTATGTGTGATTGATGAAAGCCACCAAACCATTCCGCAAGTAGCAGGCATGTATGGTGGAGATAGAAGCAGAAAACTGGTATTAGTAGATTATGGATTTAGATTGCCGAGTGCAATGGACAATCGCCCTCTGAATTTTCATGAATTTGAAAGCCTAACAGGACAAACCATCTTTGTTAGTGCAACACCCGGAGACTATGAATTAGAAAAAACGGGCGGTGTGGTGGTAGAGCAGGTTGTACGACCTACTGGCTTATTAGATCCACCAATAGAAATTAGGCCGAGCACCAATCAAATAGATGATTTATTAGACGCCATTGACGACCGTGTTAAAAAAGGAGATCGCGTTTTAGTAACAACACTTACCAAGAGAATGGCGGAAGAAATGGACAAGTACTTGGGTCGAATCAATATCAAGTCAAAATACATTCACTCCGATGTAGATACTTTGGAACGCGTAGAAATATTGCGTGACCTGCGTTTGGGGGTAATTGATGTGTTGGTGGGAGTGAATTTATTAAGGGAAGGATTAGACCTGCCGGAGGTTTCATTGGTCGCTATTTTGGATGCAGACAAAGAAGGCTTTTTGCGCAATGAACGCTCTTTAACACAAACCGCCGGACGTGCAGCAAGAAATGTGAACGGCTTGGTTATTTTTTATGCAGATAAAATGACCGAAAGCATGCAACGCACCATTGATGAAACAAACAGAAGAAGGGCTAAGCAAATTGCCTATAATGTAGAACATGGTATCACACCAACAACAGTAAGCAAAAGCAAAGAGCAGGTATTTGCTCAAACATCTGTTTTAGATATTAAAGGATATGATCCATCTAATCCATATGCATTGCAACAAGAAGAATCAATGGTGGCTACGATTGCAGAAGAGCAGGTTGAATTCAAAACCATACCACAAGTAGAAACAGCTATAAAGAAAGTGAAGAAAGAAATGGAGAAAGCCGCAAGAGATTTAGATTTTATAGAAGCTGCAAGATTGAGAGATGAAATGTTTAGGCTACAAAAAACCTTAACGGAGATGAAATAAAGCAGCATCAGTATAATTCATTAAATTTAAGTAAGCATAATTTTGATTCATGAAAAAAACGGTCGGTCTTATTTTATTGATACTCCCCTTCATATTAAAAGCACAAACGCCTTATTATGCAGAGCGCTTTAGGCCGCAATACCATTTCTCTTCACAGAAAAATTGGATCAACGATCCCAATGGATTGGTATACCATAATGGCCAATACCATTTGTTTTATCAACACAATCCATTTGGTAATATTTGGGGCCATATGAGTTGGGGACATGCAGTGAGTAAAGACTTAGTAAAGTGGACACCCATGCCATTGGCTTTAAGAGAAGAAGATGGCAAAATGGCTTTTTCTGGATCAGTGGTATATGATGCAAAAAATACCAGTGCGCTAAGCAACAATAAAGAGAACCCACCACTAGTTGCAGTGTTTACGGCACACGACAGTGCTAATCAATCCCAACACTTGGCTTACAGTATTGATCATGGAAAATCATGGACTAAGTATTCTGGTAATCCAGTGCTCGATTTAGACATGACTGATTTTAGAGACCCCAATGTGTTTTGGCACGATAAGACCAGACAATGGGTGATGATGGTAGCTATGCCCAATGAAAAAATGATTTCGATTTATACTTCTTTCAGTTTAAAACAATGGACTTTTCAAAGTGATTTTGGACCAATTGGTGATACCTCAGGTGTTTGG
>CALRUG020000224.1:0-3490 GCA_943371295.1 Synechococcus sp. UW140
GGAAAGAATGGAATGTTAGTATTAAATGCAATAAAAAACAAGGTAATCCTACGGGCTGTTGCTGTAATTAATAAACAACAACCCTATGTGAACAACTATGGTAAAGCAGCTTAAAATTTATTTGTTTTATCCATAGCAATCTTCACGAACCAATTGTACATACGATTACAGTTTAAATTATTTTGCCACAAAGGCGGGAAGGCTCAAAGAAAAAACTTCTTTTTACCATTTAAATAATATGAATGGAACCATAGTATTAATATCGTTCTTTAGTAAGAAAAACCCAACTGCCCCAAACACCTGCTACTGGCAATAAGATGCTTAATAAACAGAGCATTATTAGTTGAGAAAGATTAATTTTTTCACTTTTCCATGCATTAAAAGACAGTATAATTACATAGAATACTAAAGCCACATACGATAGGATTAAGGCAACAAGTATACTTCTTGGCAATGCAATTAATAGGTTCATAACGCTAGACATTATTTAATGGCTACCAAATTACGTTTTTTTACCATTATTAGTTGCATTGGGTAGCTCATTTTGGTCTTGCTGGAGTCTCCTTAACAAGCCCGGTGCATAAGCAAAGGGACTCCGGCAGAGAGAATAATTTTATAGATGTTTAACAGACCAAATCTGCAAATGCCAGAGTATTATAGCAAGGCTGCTAAGGCGTACATCGAAAGCCGGGCGGAATAAATTAGTATTTGTAATTCAATTTAGATTCAGTCTCAGCAAACGTATATCTATCAGCTTTTGTACTTAACTTCAAGTCTTGGGCAGAAGAAACAATATTACCTAGCCTCCACAAAGCCCTATTCGTAAGTGGCAAGAATTCAGGCAGGTTTCAATGTTAAAAAGTAAAATGTATGTTCAAAAAAACATTCCTTTTCATTACTACTATTTTAGTAGGGATATCTGCATCCAATGGATATAATGGCCAAGATGTATTTAAAGGGTCAACATCTATTACATCATTTTTAGATTGGTTCAATATTACAGAACATTATGTACACCTAAAAGGGATTATTATTTTAGACCTGATTCCAGCCGTTTTTCTCATCGTTCAACTAGTTATATTTTATAAAGACAAACAGAAAATAAAAGGATTGTTTGCTGTTCTTTCATTGTTGGCAAATTGTGTTGGGGTATTTATTGTGATACAATATGCTTACCCGATTGCTGCCCAAATGGCCAATTGGACACCCGATAATTTACCAGCTAATTGGATTAGCTTAAAAGATGATTGGATAAATTATATCGGTTTATATGGTCTATCGGGTGTTTTAGGTTTGGTTTTTTTTCTGATAACCTACTTTGTCCCTGCAAAAAAGAATACTAGTATAAAACCACTACACCCATTTTTTAATGTGTTAAAAAATGCATTGCTTTTTATTATAACCTTACCCTCATTACTAGGTGCATCTGGGGTTATCGATTTTATTTTTTCTCCCATTGGTTACAAAATTTCAGGAACAACATTTATTGAAATGCACCGTCCGGTAGATTTATTAATGAGAAGTATAGGACCAATAGTGTTCACTATTATGCTTACGTTATACAGCTTACTTGCCATTCTTTTTTTTATTGAAAAGAGCAAAATAAAAGGGTTTCTTATTGTAGCAGCAATCCTGCTCCTTTTAGGCAACACTTTTGTAGCTTTACAAGGCAACAGACCTTTGAACGATTTATTTCTAACATGGACGCCAACAACTATACCTAGCAACTGGTCAAGTTTAAGAGATGAATGGTTTAGTTATCATTTATATAGAAACATTTTTAACGCATTGCAACTATTTTGTATTCTTCTTATCTATTTTGTCCCAAAAAGTAAGAACAATGTAGCAGTATCGTAACTTCTGACAAAAGGTTTGACGTAAAACGTTTGTGTAAATGGTAAGGCCCCATAGCAAGGCTGCTTAGGCCATACATGGAGACCCCGGCAGAACAAAGACTTCCGTTAATAGGAATTCGTTATTTGGATTTCTTCGAAATCAAATTGTATACGGTTGCAATCAAAAATAACATCATAAAGACTACGGAAATAACTGCAAATAGTCGAAAAAGATAAATTTCTCTACCAGTGATAATTGACCAAGCATGGCCTAACTGGCAAATACAAGCAATAATAAATGAGACGAATAATGTAATTAGATTTTTTTTCATAAATCAATTTTTTATCCTGCTGGAGCCTATTTAATAAGCCAACAGTCTAAGCTAAAGACCACATGCATAGAAAATATAATAATATATTTTTATGATTGGATAATAAGCCAAATGCAAATTGTGATAAACGAAAGTTGAAGATAATATAACACGAAGACCAATCCCGCTAGGGATGGCATGTGAATAATACTATAAGCCTAAGGAGAAAGGAGTGCCGTAGGCACGGTATGTTTACGTATAAAGCTAAGCATTGCAAAGGCACAAGAAGCACTGGCTAGAAGATACAATGAAAATATTTTTTAGCCACGAAGGTGGGAAGGCTCAAAGAAAAAACTTCGTTTTATAATAATCTTTATTTATTTCAAAAAGCTCACTATTACTTTAGAGAATAATTAAACGAAAATTGGTAAATAGGAAGCGAATACTCAATTTCAGGCTGTTTGATGTATTTGTAATAAATAGCTTTAAGATTTAATAGATTATTGATTTCGATACCAAAACCTGCTGAATAGCCCGTATACATACCATTTGTATTGACTGCTGGCAAAAAATCTCTTATTTGTTTGGGAGAAGTATAGCAAGTATGGTAGCGGACAGCTAACCAAAATATTCCTACATTTTTTGAGTTACTTCGTTCCCAAGCTCCGGTTTGAAAATACATACCTGAAGTAACAAAAGCATTGACAAAATTAATAGGCTTACCGGTAGTTGGGTTATTAATAGGGCCTATTCTATAACCTGTCAATACTCTTTCTCCTATATGATACAATAAACCAAGTTTAGTAACTGTTGTACTTTTTTTAAGATATATCACCCCATCTACCGAAAGATTAACCAAGCCACTCAGCGGATTGATGTAGCCATTAATCAAATGATCGTTATTGCGTTGACCAATTAAAGCTGTCGTAGGATTTTGAAAGTTATTTGCAGAAACACCTGAATATATTGACAGAGGAATAGCAAACTTACCAGGCTCACCTATATACAAACGAATGAAACGGGCAGATGCGTTAATCTGCCCGTTATTCATTACATCTATAAAACCATTGGTAAAAATCTCCGGTTTAAAATCTTTATTAATACCGCTAATTGGCTTTTGTTTTAAACTATCGTTTGGTTTTTGGGCATGGGAAATGAATGAAAACAAAAAAATACCTGATATCAAGATACATTTAAGCATGAAGTAGTAGAAATAGAAATTATGCTACTTAGTTAGGTCGTTAGAAAGAAAAACAAATCTTTAATAACAGAATATTATGTATACTAGTTGATTATATACTTATAAAATACAATATAAAGTAATGCTAGAAAAAACAAATACCC
>CALRUG020000225.1:0-3380 GCA_943371295.1 Synechococcus sp. UW140
ATCCAATACTTCTTTAGGAAGTACTTTAGTTGCTGTTTTTTTGACTGTATCTACTGTTGGTTTGGGGGCCTGGCTAGTTGCTTGTTTTTCTGCTTCAATCTCTTCTTTTAATTTCCCCATTATATACTCGCTTGTTTCAATAAGCGCACCCGTATTGGGTGAATAGGTTTTCCATATTCCGTGTTTGATAGAATTACCATCGTTTTTGACAATAATTCTTTCGTATTGATTGGGGTTGCCTGGATCAACTACATCTAGTGTATCAAAAGCTTTGTCTGGATTTACTGCTCTCCAACTTTCCTCTCTTTCTAGTCCCGCTATGGTAAAATAAAGCGATCTTCCATTTTTGTTTCCCCATCTATAATTTTCTTGGGCAATTAAGTCTCCCATTAAATTAAAGGTTCTCCATAATCCCTCTTTTCGATTGTTTTTGAAAACGCCTTCCGCTTCAAACCCTGGTTCGCCTCTTAATTTTGGAGTGGTTATAATCCATTTACCCTGCTTTAAATCATTCATATCAACACAGTTTAAAGTATCTCCGTTACTGGTTAACTTAAAGGTTTTACACTGTGCGGGTAAAAAATTCACCGAAAAAATGAGCATTGGTAGCAATAGAAATCTCATATTACTTACATTCGGATTCGAAAATACAAAGCCGATATGAGAAAAACACTATTGTCACTGTTAATCATTTCTTCAATTTTTGCAGAAGCGCAGGTAAAACCAACCAGTCCTGCTGAAAGATTGAAGAGCATTGAAATGCGCAAACAACTAAGTCAACAGTCTGTAGCCAATAAAACGGAATTCCGTAATATCGGCCCTAGTATTCAAAGTGGAAGAGTCGTAGACATTGATGTAAACCCTTCAGACCCAACTGAGTTCTATGTTGCTTATGCTACTGGAGGTTTATGGCATACAGTAAATAATGGTATGAGTTTTAATCCCATTTTTGATTCAGAAGACATTATTGGTATAGGCGATATTGCGGTAAACTGGAAAACCAAAGAAATTTGGGTAGGTACCGGAGAAGTGAACAGTAGTAGATCAACTTATGCGGGATTAGGTGTTTACAAATCGAATGATAATGGTAAAACCTGGACTTGGTTAGGTCTTGCAGATAGTCATCATATTGGCGAAATCAAATTACATGCAACAGACCCCAATACTGCTTGGGTGGCCGTTTTAGGACATCTTTACTCCCCCAATAAAGAAAGAGGTATTTATAAAACTACGGATGGTGGTAAAACTTGGAAACAAACCCTTTTTGTAGACGAAAATACAGGTGCTGTTGATTTAGATATTAATCCAGCGAACTCAAATGAATTGTATGCAGGTATGTGGTACCGCACGCGTAAAGCTTGGAATTTTGAAGAGAGTGGTAAGTCTGGTGGTATTTTTAAAAGCACTGATGGGGGCGAAACCTGGCAGAAAATTTCTGTTGAAGGAGCTGGGTTCCCAACCGGCGATGGCGTTGGTAGAATTGGATTAGCCATTTATCCGAAGAACCCTAATATTGTTTACGCAGTTGTAGATAACAATGAAAAAAGGGCAGTAAGAACAGCAGCTGCAAGCATTGATACCAGTGCTTATACATTAGAAATGTTTAAAGGGATTAGCAAAGAACAATTTGCCACTTTAGATAATAAGAAATTAACTGCTTTTTTGCGTAATCCAAGAAACAGGGTTCCTGCTGAATATACCGCTGACAATATTAAAGAGGGAGTTGCTAATGGTAAATATGCACCCAATGTTCTTTGGGATTATTTGTATGATGCCAATGCTGCAATTACTGCTGCTGAAGTAAAAGGTTGTGAATTGTATAGAAGTGATGATGCCGGAAAAACTTGGAAAAAAACTCATACTGATCCAATCAATATTTATAGTTCTTACGGCTATTATTTTGGAAAAGTATTTGTTAGCCCAATCAATGAAAACAATGTGGTATTAACTGGCGTAGATTTGTTGTTAAGTAACGATGGGGGTAAAAAATTCAAGTCGATAGGAGGCCCAACTGTACACTCCGATCACCATTCATTTTGGTTTAGCAATACCAAAGACAATCATGTAATCAATGGCAATGATGGTGGTTTGAATATGAGTTATGATGCTGGTCAAAACTGGTCTAAATTAAATACGCCTTCTGTTGGGCAGTTCTATGCGATTGAAGTAGACATGGCTAGACCTTATAATGTATATGGTGGCTTGCAAGATAATGGAACTTGGTTTGGGCCTAGTAACAATAGAGAAAGTGTTCGTTGGCTTTCTGGAGGTGAATATCCTTTCAAAAGTATTGGCGGTGGAGATGGAATGCAAGTGCAAGTAGACTGGAGAGACAATCGTACAGTATACAGTGGTTCTCAATTTGGTGCATATAGTAGACAAGTAATTGGAGCTCCAGCTGCAGCAGCTAGAGGCGCTAGGGGAAACTCTGTTAGACCATCTAGGGCTTTGGGCGAATCTGCATTACGTTTTAACTGGCAATCGCCTATTTTATTGAGCAGACATAACCAAGACGTATTTTATTTTGGTAGCAACAAGTTTCATCGTTCATTCAGTAAAGGAGATAGTTTAGTATCAATGAGTGGAGACCTTACTACCAATCCACAACAAGGTGATGTACCATTTGCCACTTTAGCTACTATGAGTGAGAGTCCACTTCGTTTTGGGTTGATTTATACTGGCTCTGATGATGGGTTGATTCATCTGACCAAAGACGGTGGTTATACATGGAGTAATATCAACGGTAAATTACCCAAAGGCTTATATGTAAGCAGGGTAGTAGCTAGTAAATTTAAAGAGAGCAGGGTGTATGTTACTTTGAATGGCTATAGAAACGATTATTTTAATCCCTTGGTATATGTAAGTGATGATTATGGAACCACTTGGAAACAAATTGCTAAAGACCTTCCGTTTGAATCAGTAAACGTTCTAAGAGAAGATCCAACCAATGAAAATATCTTATATATCGGAACAGATGGTGGATTATATGTAAGCTTAAATGGAGGTAATTCTTGTATGATGTGGAACAAAGGCTTGCCTTATAGTATTCCTGTTCATGATATTGCCATTCAACCTAGAGACAATGAAATTGTATTGGGTACCCATGGAAGAAGCTTATATATAGCTGGTTTGGGAGAAATTCAAAAAGCGGCTAAATAATTTTGCGAGCATTTTTAAATTTGCTTAATTCAAATTATTCTTGAGTTGATTTACTATAATTTATCCCGGTTGCTTCAAGTAGCCGGGATTTTTTTTGATTACCCAACAGTCTTGTCCACCCATTTTTTCGGGAAATATACTGCCTTCCCAAAAATGTACCAGCGTAAAATGCGCTGTAATCATTTTTTTTAAATGATTCGGTTCATGATAGGTGGTCATTG
>CALRUG020000226.1:0-3322 GCA_943371295.1 Synechococcus sp. UW140
CCACTTCATAGGTAATTTGTTGTATAAATTAAATATACTGTATTTTCATTCTGCAATAAATAAATGCTCAATTTCTTATGGAAATAATTCATCTGGTTTTTGCAAGAAAAACGAAAGAAAAAATGAACCCCTTGGTTGATATTGCCAACCAATTGGCAACAGAACAAATCAAATTAGGATATAGTGTTCAAGTTTGGGGGATTGGAGCCGGCACTTTTGATCAACTACAACAAAAGCCCTATAAAGCCACTTGTTTTAGTACTGGATTATTCATGTGGAATACATTAGATAAAATAAAAAAAGCCATTAATACCATCAAGCCAGGCACGCTTATTCATATTCACGGAGGTATTATTCCCATTTTCTATCCTATCATATTTCACCTACATAAAAATAATTATCCTTTCATCTTGTCTCCACATGGCAGGTACAATAGTTATGTATTAAAATCTGCTAGCTATTTGAAAAGAAAACATTTTGAAAATTTTGATACCAATATAATCAATTGGGCCAGTGCCATCCATTTTATTAGTGAGTTTGAAAGAAAAGAACTCTTGGCTTATTATCCTTTCGATTTACAAAAATCGTATATACTACCCAATGGATTAATTGATAATAATATCAACATTGCTCCTAAAATCATGAAGCATGATGAAATTATCTATTGCTTTTATGGCGAATTAAATATGATCAATATGGGTATTGACATTTTGCTACATGCATTCGCAAAATTTAAAAAAACAAATTCCAACAACGCTGTACTTTGGATTATGGGAAATGGTAAAGACAGAAATACTATTTTAAAATCCATAAAAAAACTAGGACTACATAAGTATGTATTTGTTAAGCCCATGGTATATGGTGCACTAAAGTTTGAACAATTGAGTAAGATTGATATTATGGTAAGACCTTCTAGGTTAGACTACTCCCCTTTTGTTGTTCTAGAGAGCGCATCTATGTCTATCCCCTCAATTGTGTCTAATGAAACTTATTTTGCTGAGCTCATACAATCTGCCAATGCAGGATATACTTTAAAAGAAAATTCCGTAGAAGCACTTACACAAATTTTTACTGAAAGCATGAACGATATAGACAGTATTCAATGGAACAGAAAAAAAATAAATGCCCACCAAATGGTGATTGACCAATGCTCATGGAATAAAATTGCAAGAGAGCAAGTAGAAGTATATCAATCAATACTAAAATCTAACATGAAGAGTCTATAAAACCAACAAACTGCATCCTCTTACATCTGCATGATCCATTCTACCCAGCACTTCAAAACTTCCATCTGCATATAGTTTACCGATATCTTGGGTTGCAATAAAAGAGCAACTGTAAATATTGGCAAGGTCTATGATTTGTATTAGCCCTGTTCCCTCTGTAAAAATTTCAAAAGGGTCATCTTCCTTTCGTATGAAAATTTTCATCCAAGATGGGCAATAGAATCTCCCCCCAGTTTTTGAATATGCTTGGCTAAATAATTCGGTCATTCCATATTCTGCATGAATAGTCTTAAGACCTAATTGCCTAGTCAAAGTTTCATGTAATTCGGGCCTGGTTAGTTCTTTTCCCCTTCCTTTCATTCCTCCCGTTTCCATAACAACGGTATGCGTTAATTGCATGGGGAACGCTGCAGCAAAATCGAGTAAGGCAAATGTAACCCCTATCAATAAAGTAGGTTGACCCCTTAATTCTAATTCTTTAAGCTTTGTTGCCAACTCCGAATAATTGTATAAATAAAATCCGCTATCTGGATGTTGACTCATTTTTATCATCTTATCGGCCATATAAACCAAAGATGAATGTTCTCTTTCTAAATAGGCTGGTAATAATGCTAAAACACACCAATTTTGAATTGAACCATATTGACCTTCAAAGCCCGATAAAAACGATTGCTCATATATTGATAAATCAGCTACATAGTGCCTACTAGTAATCATTCCTGTTGTTCCACTGCTTTCAAAAATTTGCGCTTCTTTCCAATTACCCGTAACCACTCGTTGCTCCTTAAAAAAGGAAATAGGCAACGCAGGTATCTTTTGTGGTATCTTTAAGCTACTTGGAAATGGATCAATAAGGTCAACCCATTGCCGGTAAACGATGTTGTTTTCGTACTGAAATTGAAATACAGTATTACTCAATTCATCAAAACTGGATGCATTTACAGAAAAAATATTGTTAATATCAATGGGTAGTACCAACCTTATTTGTATTGTTTTAACTAAATTTGAATAGAAAGAAATCTGATGAGAACAAAATTATTAATCCTGCTGACAATTGCCGCCTTTTTTTCTGCATGTAAAAAAGAGGAATTTAATACAAAGCCTACACTTTCCTTTGGAGAAGTGAACGCTAGAGAACTCAGACAGGGCAATTTGCTCATTTTTACTTTAAACTTTACAGATAAAGAAGGCGATATTCAAGATACACTTTGGGTACAAAAAATTTCCAAAACCTGCCCAACTACACCTGGTGTTCAGTTTATAAGCCCAAATAGAGTACCTGACTTTACTGGTACACCTAATTTAAAGGGAAAGCTTGAAGTAACATTTGTTTACAATGCAAATGTTCCCGGCACACCTTCCATTGTTGGTTGTAACAACCGAAATGATACTGCCTATTTTAGATTTTGGTTAAAAGACAAAGCCAATAATAGGAGTGATACAATCAGCTCCCCAGATATTATCTTAATTCGATAATGAAATTATCGGCTTTTATAAAAGGTTTCTTTTACGGCAACTATTTCTATGGAGTTTGTGCTGTGGCACTTTCAATTGAATGTTTTTTTCAACTAGAGCTACCTCTGAATAATATCTTTTATTATTTACTACTGTTTTCTGCAACAGTACTGTATTATACACATGCCTACTATACGGAGGTCAACCAAAACCCCATCCATCTTAACGATAGAACTGCATGGTATTTAACCAATAAGAAAAAGATTCAAGGTTCTCAATTACTGCAAACCTTTTTAATTGGGTCCATTGCGCTTTTAATCATCAATGGACTCCAACCCCATTTTTCTAAAATAAACCCCATCAGTTGGTTAATTTTGGTTGCGTTTATTTTCATTGGTATAGCGTATTATAAAAGCATGTATTCCTTCTGGGGTAAATGGGGATTAAGAAATAATGGACTTGTCAAACCAATGATTATAGGATTAGTATGGGCAGGAATGGTTTCTTATTCACCTGTTTTTTTTTATGACTTGAGTTATCCTGGACAAGATAAAAGTCTTGAACTGTTCACTTGGTTATTATTCATTAAAAACTGGCTATTTATTAGTATCCTATGTATACTCTTCGATATAAAGGATTAT
>CALRUG020000227.1:0-3321 GCA_943371295.1 Synechococcus sp. UW140
ATGTATTGGTTTGCTCATCAACAATATTTCTAGTACTTCCATCAGTTAGATTCACTTCTATAATTCTAAATCTTTGGTGCCCACGATCTACTCGCTCAAACATAAAATGGGTATTATCTCCTGCATTCCAGTTGAGTTTAGGTGCATCAAAAAAGTCGATAATATCTGTTTGAACTTTTTTGATTGCTTTATCAGCAACATTGATAACAAACATTTCATAAGTAGTAAATGCATCACCTGGTTGCTTATACGGACGTTCTTTTACTTCTCCCCTTGTAGTATTTGGCAAAGAGGTTAACACATAAAAGACGGGCTTATCTACTACTCTTTTTATTTTATACGCAATCAAATTTTTACTGTCTGGAGACCAGCTTACTTCACCATAGGGTGTATCGGCTGTTCCATCAGTGGTATACTGAATGGGTGTTCCACCTTTAGCGGGCTCTAGATATATATTGTGCTCTTTAACCGCTATATTCCATTGTTGGTCTGGTGAAGTTCGTACCATACGACCACGTTGCCATCTGCTTGCAGCCCTTGTAAGACCTGGATAAACCGTTTTATCAACGGGAAGACTATCTATTTTAGTTAATTGGTATTGTATCAAGTCTAATTCATAAAACTTATTTCCTACAGCAATAGCTAACTTTTTCTGATCGGGATGTAAATAAGCATTTCGAATAGGCAACTTTGTTGCTGTTGCTTTTGTATGCCCGGCTTCCACCAACGCAGCTGCTAATTTTTCTGCATCAAAAAGTGGTCGCTTCATATTGGTTTCAGGATCTACCAAGTAATATTGAGCTACACTATCTGCTAAAATATTTCGGTACCAAAATGCAGAACCACCGCTCCAATTGGGCGTTACCGATAATCTAAATGCTGTTCTTCTAACTAAACTATCTCTTTCCGTTGCAACTTTATATCGCTGTAACATTTCAGAACGAGTAGGCGAAAAAGCAGGCAATGGTTTTGTTTGAGCTTGAGATACTGAAAGCATCAATATCCCTCCTAAAAAAGAAAGCAGTATTCTTTTCATAGCATTATTTTTTCTAATTATTTTTTATTGGGACGCGTAAAGCGGTTATAGAATTTTTAGGAAATCGATATTTGATTTTCTTTCCTTCTACAATGGGTGTTTGTGTTTTAACTGGTACAAATTGAGTTGGGTTAGTAAATGAATTTTCTACTTTAACCGATTCCGCTTGAATGGTATATGCAGTCATTTTTCCTTTTGCTTCTTGGGTTCCTTCTAAACTAAACTCCGTTTCGTAATCATTTTCTGATCCGTTCACCATTTTAATAATCAACTCACCCGTTTTAGTATCTCGCCCTGCCAATCCAAATAATTTTTGTGGCTCAGTATAAGTCATCAGTAATGAGTCATTTAAATAACAGCTCACTTTATCTTCTTCTACCACCAATTGTATATTATACCATTTACCCGTTTCAATGGGTTGACGCAATCTTTTGGAAGCCGAAATATTCGAAACCGAACCATCTGATACAATTTCAAAAACTGTATTGGCATTTACATAAGATCCAATATGCGCTCGCAACATATTATTTGCATCCGTTACAGCAAATGGAATAATAAATGCATTGGTTCCCCCTAATTTACGCGCCTGCAACTTAAGGGTGTAGGTATCAAAACTTTTATTGTTCAAAACCATTAATCGTTGTGGTCCTTGAGCTGTTTGTGCAATAGCACCTTCTTTTACTTCCCAGGTTCCCCTTACTTTATTCCACTCTTGTAAATTATTTACAAAATCACTTTTATAAACCGTGTTACCATTTTGTATCACTTCAATATTTCGATACTCTGTTTGAGTGTCCCATGTGGCTAAACCGATACTGCCCTTATTATTGGCTTTTTTGCTGGTATTAGGTGAAATTTTAAAATTGATTGCTAGGTTTTCATCAGCACGATGCTCATTCATCAATTGAATGGTGTAATAAGAGATTCTTGCAAATGAACTATCCGCTTTAAACTTAATTAGATTGACTGGCCAATGCCTGGTATTCACGTTTTCGAATAATGGAGCATAACTAGACATTTTCACCAAGTCTCCATTGTTTTCCATACTTAGAATATAAGCTGCATCATTCAGTGCTGCTTGCAAATTACCAGATCCAACACCTGCATTCGTAGCATATTCTCCTACATAGAGTTCATAATCGTTCCGCTTATAATTATCGAAATGGTCATAGTTGGTAAATGACCAATAAGCGCTTTTATACGCATGCTCATCGGCCATATCGGTAACCTTAATGCTATCCAATGTTCGCTTGTTTACGTCGCCAATTCCCATGCTCGAAATAATTTTCAAGTCTGGATATTTTGTTTTGATGGCTTCATGAAAACGATTGTAGCGTTTCGCATACCAGGGTCCATGTTGCTCATTGCCCACTTCAATGTATTTTAAAGGGAATGGCTTGGGATGTCCATTTTTTGCACGAACACTACCCCATTTAGAATTGACAGGTCCTATTGCATATTCAATTGCATCTAGCACATCATCAATAACTGGCTGTAGGGCTTCTTCGCTTATAAATGTTCCACTTCTAAATTCACAGGATACCCCCGCATTAAATACATACAATGCATCGGCATTGATGTCTTCGCAAAATTGCAAGTATTCATGATAACCAAATCCATCACTTGACCAATAACCCCATACGCTAAAAGTTCCAGGTCTTTGTTCCAATGGTCCAATGGAGCTTTTCCAATTGGGTGCACTTTCTACATTTAATCCTTCCACAAAACACCCACCTGGCCAACGCACAAAAGCTGGCTTCAAATCGGCTAAGTAGTGAGCCAAATCGGCCCTTAAACCATTGGGTCTATTTTTAAACGTTTTGGCAGGAAATAATGAAACAAAATCGAACCAAATACTTCCTGTTGATCCAAATTTAAATGCGAAAGAAGCAGTCCCATCTGTTTCAGTTGGAACAAGTTTACAAGTATATTTTTTCCAGTTCTTATTGGCAACTTTGGTAAAAGTATATTGTGCTATTTCTTTTCCTTTAGAAGATAATAATACTACCGTTAATGGACCTGTGTAATCTGCTTCTGTTTTGGTATAAAAACTGAGTTGATATGCTTCACCCTTTTTTGCATTGATTCCCCAAAAACCTTCGTTCAAAAAATAATCTGCTCCATTCTCTGAAAGCTTATTCACTTTTATTTGTGCAGATTGAGGAGTTGCGGTAGTTAAAGGATCATCTACTCTTAAAATTGCTTCAATATTGCCATTGCCATTCGATTTTGTACTCCAATATGGCATGGCCGTTTTTACTGGCCAGGGTAATCTAAAATTACTC
>CALRUG020000228.1:0-3316 GCA_943371295.1 Synechococcus sp. UW140
ATCAGCTGTTCCTTGAAACCATCCTGGGTTATCAGGTGTTTGTTCCGCAGCAAGTATATCAACAAAACCAGTACTAAATGCACTAAAATGATACGTGTTTTTAATATGCTTATTTAAAGAAGCAGAATTAAATTGGGTTAATACAAACATCCGATTAATACCACTATTAATACAGTTGCTGATTGGAATATCCACTAAACGATATTTACCAGCAATAGGAACGGCTGGCTTAGATCTACTTGCGGTTAATGGAAAAAGTCGCGTACCTGCTCCACCCCCTAATATTACTGCCAAAACGGATTGAGAAAATGTTTTCATATAACTGATTGCTTATTTGATATTGATTTGAAATTAACTTATTTATTTTAAACTCTGATAAACTTGTCTATATTCAGATACAGTACTCTCCCAACTATGATCAATCTGCATCATATGCTTGCGCATCCACTCCATATGTTTTTTGTCTTGGTAAACCGAAACGCCCCTACCAATTGAATAAGCCAAATCATCAATGCTGGCATTGTTAAATCGAATACCAAACCCATCCGGATCACCCATATCGGTAACGGTATCTCTTAAACCACCCGTGCTTCTAACAACGGGCACTGTTCCATAACGCATGGCATACATTTGATTAAGACCACAAGGCTCTACCCTACTAGGCATCAACAAGAAATCTGCACCTGCATAAATTAGATGACTCAATTGTTCGTTGTACCCAATATAAGCATTGTAAATCCCTTTGTACTCATTAGTCATTTGTTGTAACTCCCATTCAATACTGGTTTCACCACTTCCCAAAATTAAAAAACAGGCATTCCCCTGTGTTTGATGAATGGCGGTTCTAATAGCATCAGGAAGAATATCAGCCGCTTTTTCGCCTACTAATCTTCCTATAAAAACAAATAGTGGCTTAGTGATGTCTAAACCAAATTGATCACAAAGTATTTTCTTGTTTTGCTCTTTGCCCTTGGTTACTGTTTTAACAGAGAATCTATTTTCGATATAAGTATCGGTAGAAGGATTCCATACTTCATTGTCAATGCCATTTAATATGCCCACACATTTTCCTTTCTCAAATTCAAACAATGCTTCTAAACCATTGGCATTTTCTCTCAATTCGTCCATATAACTCCAACTAACCGTGGTTACTTTATCGGCACATTTTACGCCCGATGCAAGGGGATTAATATTGCCTGCCCAGTCGAGCATTCCGCGTTTCCAGAGATCCCACCTTGGTATATAGAGACTCTTATCCCAACCCATCCAACCCTGGTATTGACCATTGTGGATAGTCACTACTGTTGATACAGTAGCCAAGTGTTGAAAATCGTAACAGTATTTCATCATAAATGGAATCAATGCAGTGTGGTGATCATGACAATGCACAACATCTGGTTGGTGTTCCCAGCTGCTGATCCAACTAACAACAGCAATTTGGAATGCAGTAAATCGCTCCGGATCATCATCGTAACCATAAATTTTTTGCCGATCTAATAACCCATTGATATCAATTAAGAAAAGATCAAACCCTAATTTATTGGTAGGCTCTTTAATCACCGTAAAATCAAAATACCAATTACCTAAGTTCGCACTTCCTTTAAAATCAACTGTCCAGTCATTCTCATATAGAAACTTGGTTCTATACATGGGCATGATAACTTTAGCAATATCTCCCGATTTACATTGGTACTTAGGCAATGCACCTACTACATCACCCAACCCCCCCGCTTTGGCTACAGGATAACACTCAGCACTAACATGTATGATTTCCATAAAAAGGATTAAATCTTTAATTTTCAAGATAACCAATAAAGCGATTCCATCAAATTACCATTTAAAATTTTTCCTTCAACCATTTATTCCTATTTTTCATTTCTATAAAAACGAACGATTGATATGAGTCAGACCAAACAACCTACTAACACGGGTGCATTAGCCACCCTCGTAATTGTATTTTTCTTTTGGGGATTTATTGCTGCATCCAATAGCATTTTTATTCCATTTGCTAAAACCCATTTTCAACTCAATCAATTTGAATCGCAATTGATCGGTTCTGCGTTTTATGGAGCGTATTTTATTGGATCATTAATCTTATTTATATTATCCAATTTATTTGGGTACGATATCCTAAATAAAATAGGCTATAAAAAAGGAATCATCTATGGTTTATGCATTTCAGTAGTTGGCGCTTTGTTGATTATACCCTCCGCTAATGCGAATTCTTTTCCTGCTATTCTTGGTTCATTTTTTATTGTAGCATTAGGATTCTCATTGCAACAAACATCTGCTCAACCATTCGCTATTACATTAGGGGACCCATCTACAGGTTCACATCGTTTAAATTTAGCAGGTGGTGTCAATTCACTAGGAACCACGCTGGGACCCATTATCGTGAGTTTCTTTTTATTTGGAGCAGTTGGAAGTGCTAATGCAGAAGTTACTGTAACCAATATCAACACATTGTATTTGATCGTAGCAGGCGTATTTGCAACGGTTGCCATATTCTTCGCATTTTCAAAATTGCCTGAAGGCAAAAACGATGAGAAATTTGAGAAAGCAAATAAAGCAGCATCTTCTTTATTAATGATGACTTTTTTAATTGGTATCATCATTATAGTTGGACAATTTACAGAAGTACCTAAACTAACTTTATTATTACTTTCATTGATTTCAGTAGTAGGTATTTTATTTTATTCCAACAATCAAGCAGTTAAAAATCCAACTGGTTGGGGTGCCATGAAATACCAACAATTGATTTATGGTATGATTGGAATCTTTGTATATGTGGGTGTGGAAGTAACCATCGACAATAATTTTGGGGCTTTGCTTAAAATTCCTGGATACTTAACAGAAGCGGGCTTAGAAGAAAGTCAAATCTCCAAATATGTTTCATTGTATTGGGGTAGTTTAATGATTGGTAGATGGACAGGTGCAATTGGTGTATTTAATTTGAAGGGCATGAGCAAAACCATAGCCACCATCATTGTTCCATTTTTTGCATTTGGCGTAGTGTTGTATGTAAATAATTTATACGGAAGTGATGTGTCAGACTTATTTGGCTATGCAGTATACATAGCACTAGCGATTGCAGCATTTTTTTACGGACAGGAAAAACCAGTTAAGACATTAATAGCAGTTTCCACATTGGCAACGGCTGCCATGTTAATTGGGGTATTTACCAATGGATTAATTTCCGTTTATTCGTTCATGGCTGGAGGTCTTTGTTGTTCAGTAATGTGGCCTTGTATATTTTCATTGGGTGTGGGTGGATTAGGAAAGTATACCAGCCAGGGTTCTGCATTTTTAATCATGA
>CALRUG020000229.1:0-3302 GCA_943371295.1 Synechococcus sp. UW140
AACTTACTTTTTTGATGTAAGAGCAACCCGTGGCAATGATTACTTTTTAACTATTACCGAAAGCCGTAAACGCTTCGACAATAATGGTTATGACCGTCACAAGATTTTTCTGTACAAAGAAGATTTTAATAAATTCATCAAAGCATTAGGAGAAGCAGTAGATTTTGTAAAAACAGATTTAATGCCCGACTTCGATTTTGATGCGTTTAATCATGAATATCCAGAAGGTGATGGTGAAGGAGAAAACTATGCAACTGAGAATCATGAAACCAACTTAGTCCCAGAAGCCCAAGCAGCTCCAGAAGTTGCTGAGCCTGTTTATACTGCTCCTGTTTCAACAGTTAATGAAGCACCAGTAGTAAATGATACTGCTACTGAAGAAGTAGATAAGTGGTAATTTTTTTCGATTGTTTGCTATAAAAAACCCCCGAAATTTCGGGGGTTTTTCATTGTATCATTAAGAGATTACTTTTTGATTTCTGAGGCTTTTATTTCAATGCCTTTATCACTCAAACTCATGTAAAATTGCTCATATTTCTTGTAAACATCATCAGTAACAGCAGTACCATTAATGATCAGTTTACCATTTTCTATTTTAATAGAAACGTTTTCAGCTGATTCAATAACACCGTCTGATTTCAAAGCTTCGATTAAACCAGTTAAACCATCTGCATTCGGCTGAGCAGTCATACTCATAGAAGCAGTATCTTGGCCAGTTACTCTGATTTCAATCTTCTTTTCAATTTTGTTTTCAGCAGCACCTGTTGGATGCATATGAGCCAATGTAGGCGCGATTACTAAAGAAACAATTGACATCAATTTAATCAAGATATTCATAGAAGGTCCAGAAGTATCTTTAAATGGATCCCCCACTGTATCACCCGTTACAGAAGCTTTATGTGGCTCTGATTTCTTGTAATACATTTCACCATTAATTTCAACTCCTTTCTCAAATGATTTCTTAGCGTTATCCCATGCACCACCAGCGTTGTTTTGGAAAATTCCCATTAAAACACCACTAACGGTTGCACCTGCTAAAAATCCACCCAATGCTTCTGGTCCTAATAAGAAACCAATTAAAATAGGAGAGATAATAGTAATAGCACCAGGCAACATCATTTTCTTTAATGAAGCTTCAGTTGAAATAGCCACACATTTATCATACTCTGGCTTTCCAGTACCTTCCATGATACCTGGAATGGTTCTGAACTGACGACGAACTTCTTCTACCATGGCCATAGCCGCTTCACCTACCGCTCTAATAGCGAGTGAAGAGAAGATGAACGGTATCATTCCACCAATAAACAATGCAGCTAAAACATCTGCTTTGTAAATATCAATATGTTGGTTATCTGGCATTGCAACACCCACAAAAGCAGCAAATAATGCTAAAGCAGTTAATGCAGCAGATGCAATCGCAAAACCTTTTCCGCTTGCAGCAGTTGTGTTACCAACCGCATCTAGAATATCGGTCTTCTCACGCACTTCACCTGGTAATTCACTCATTTCAGCAATACCACCAGCGTTATCCGCTATTGGTCCAAATGCATCAATGGCTAATTGCATACCTGTGGTTGCCATCATACCTGCAGCAGCAATAGCAACACCGTATAATCCAGCACAAAGGAATGAACCATAAATACCACCGGCTAATACAAGAATTGGTAAGAAAGTACTTTCCATACCAATTGCTAAACCACCAATGATATTGGTAGCGTGACCAGTAGCAGATTGACGAATAATGCTCATTACCGGACGCTTACCCATTGCAGTATAATATTCTGTGATAATGCTCATTAGGGTACCTACTACTAAACCAACTACAATTGCACCATACACACCATTTCTAGTGAATTCAGCACCTCTTAAAGTCATGGTTTCTGGTAAAACATATCCAACTAAGAAATAACAAACAATTGCAGTTAAAATCATTGAACCATAGTTACCCATATTCAATGCTTTTTGAACTACTGCTGTATTTAATCCTGCGTTTTCACCTATGCGAACAAACAAGGTTCCAATGATAGATAAGATGATACCAATACCAGCAATCAACATAGGTAATAAGATTGGAGACAATCCGCCGAATGCATCAATTAATCTTGCACCATTAGGACCTGTTACTTCATTACCTAATACCATGGTAGCTAATACGGTTGCAACATAAGAACCAAATAAATCGGCACCCATACCTGCAACATCACCTACGTTATCTCCCACATTATCCGCAATAGTAGCGGGGTTGCGAGGATCATCTTCAGGAATTCCTGCTTCTACTTTACCTACTAAGTCTGCACCTACGTCTGCAGCTTTGGTATAAATACCACCGCCTACACGTGCAAACAATGCAATACTTTCAGCTCCTAAAGAGAAGCCAGTTAATACTTCAATAGTGCGAAGCATACCTTCTACATCTCCATCTGGAGAGAAGTATTGCTTTAACACTAAAAACAAACCACCCAAACCTAAAACGGCTAGTCCTGATACACCTAAACCCATTACAGCACCACCAGTAAATGAAACATTTAAGGCTTTGCTTAAGCTGGTTCTAGCAGCTTCTGCGGTGCGAACGTTGGCTTTGGTAGCTACTTTCATTCCAATGTAACCTGCAGTTGCACTGAATACAGCACCAATAAAGAAGGAGATGGCAATGCTCCAATGGCTGTCTTCGTTAGACTGCGCCATAAATCCTAAAAGGATGGCCACGATTACCACAAAATAAGCTAGGATTTTCCACTCAGCTTTTAAGAAAGCCATTGCACCTTCTGCAATGTACGTGCTGATTTCTTTCATTCTAGCATTACCTGCGTCTTGCTTGGATACCCAGTTAAACTTGATTAATGTGTACAGAAGTCCGATGACTCCCATTGCCGGTACGGCATAAAACAATAGATTGTTCATAAGCAATTGTGTGTCAGATGTTAAATTGTTTAAGGTTGGCAAAAATAAGGGTTCTAGCCCTTTGGTGCTTCAATAAACGCTGTATAGGGATAATTATTATTCTGCATCCATCTCTGGCAGCTCAATATCTGTGAAAACGGCGCTCAGCTTACCTGCCTGCCAGATATTACTATTGAACTTATTTCCTAGGATGATAATAGTTGCCGTATCGCTTAAAAGTCTTCTAAATACTGCGTTGTTGCCATGCCACCAACCATTGTGATAAACCACGGTAGGATTGGGCGGATCCACATATAAATGCCATCCTAAACCATAATTCTTTTTACCGCGGGTTTCATTGCTGAGTGGCTCATACGCCAATTGCTGAGACTGCATGCTTACAAACTTTCCTTGGTACAGCG
>CALRUG020000230.1:0-3279 GCA_943371295.1 Synechococcus sp. UW140
TAGGTTAAGTGAGCTTACTGCAACTTTACTACACACTATGTTGGGAACATTGCTATTGTATTTCTTCCCAAGTTTTAGTCATATTATATCTGCCAATCAGTTTTTTGTTTATTTTATTTTACAGTTTTTTCTAATTGCAAGCGCTAGAACACTCCTATTGTTTCAAACTAAAAAAACATTAAAGAGAGGGGAAGTATATTTTAAAACATTGATAGCTGGAAATAATAACAATGCAATAAAAGTATTTGAAGCATTGAATCGAAATTTTAAATACTTAGGATTTAAAACTGTTGGATTTGTTTCGGTTTATGGAGAAGATTCCAAAAATGGATTATCCAAATGGATACCGCACTTAGGCCCAGTTCAATTAATAAAGAAAATTGTAGAAGAACATCAAATTGAAAGAGTTATTATTTCTATTGAAAAGAAAGATAAGCAAATCATTGAAGAATTAGTAAGTGCATTAACTGAAAAAGAAATTGATATCAAAATGGTTCCTGACACCATTGATATACTAGCTGGCTCTGTAAAAACCAGTAATGTGTTGGGCGCAATGCTAATGGATATTCAAACAGCAGCCATGTCTCCAGAAGAGCAACATATCAAGCGTTTGATGGATTTAGTTGTTGCATTGCTGGGGTTAATTTTATTGAGTCCACTGATGTTGTATTTAGCATTGAGAACGGCTTTAGGCACCAAGGGTGGAGCTATTTACAAGCAAGAACGTATTGGATTTAGAGGCGAGGCTTTTACCATTTATAAGTTTAGAAGTATGTATGCCAATGCAGAACAAGATGGCCCAGCATTATCAAGTGACCATGATACTAGAATTACCCCTTGGGGAAAATTTATGCGAAAATGGAGATTAGATGAATTGCCACAACTTTGGAATATATTAAAGGGGGATATGAGTTTGGTTGGACCAAGACCAGAGAGAAAACCATACATCGATTTATTACTAGAAAAGTCACCCTATTATAGGTATCTATTTAAAGCAAAGCCAGGCCTTACCTCTTGGGGAATGGTGCAATTCGGCTATGCATCAACCATTGACGAAATGTTAGACCGAATGCAATACGATTTAATTTATGTAGAGAATGCATCCATTTTATTAGACTTTAAGATTTTAATGCACACGCTTAGAATTATACTTTCTGGCAAAGGAAAATAACCATACTTGAAATATAAAATTGAAATAATCCAGTCAAAAAATATTAACGTTGAGAAATGGGACCAACTGGTTACAGCATCTTCTAATGGATTAATTTATGCACAAAGCAATTATCTAGATTTTGTTTCGGAGAATTGGGATGGTTTAATTATCAATGACTATGAAACAATAATGCCCATTCCCTGGAGAACAAAAGCAGGCATAAAATATGCTTATACCCCTGCATTTACACAACAATTGGGATTGATTGGAGCTCCGATAGATGAGCAAACTGAAAGGGTTATTAAAAGAATTTATTCTACTTATAGATATGGAAGCATATTGCTAAACGCTGGCAATGGATTAACAGCAAAACTTGTTCAAGCATCTCCTAAGCCCAACTTACTACTGAATCTACAGCAACCTTTTGAACAGATTAAATTGATGTTTAGAAAAGATCATTTACAAAATGCGCAAAAGGCGCTTAACAATGGTTTAATTTATACAGAAATCATTCCTTTAGATAAAGCAATCTCCTTTTATCAATCAATTAACGGCAATAAAACACCACATATTGGCAATTCAAATTATCAACAATTGGAATCCTATTGCAATGCTGTTTTAAAGATCAACCAGAACTGTTTTACCAGAGCAGTAATAAATGAACAAGGTGATTTATTATCAACCGCCTTATTTTTAAAAGATGAAAAACGCATTTACAATATTATGAATGCAACTAGCGAAATGGGTAGAACAGAAGAATCCAATCACTTGCTATTTCATCATGTTATTCAGGAATTTTCAGAAAAAAAATTAATACTTGATTTTGAAGGATCCTCCATTCCTGGCATCAAGAGGTTTTATGAAGGATTTGGATGTTATGAAGAGGTATATTATCTATGGCATTACAACAAATTACCTTTCCCCTTATCTTTAATACCTTAAGTTTATTTACTTCGCTCTTCTAAAATAGCAGTTGCCAATATAAGGTCAATAGGCCTGGTTATTTTCAGGTTGCTATATTCTCCTTCAATTAAAAAAACAGATTCACCAAAAGCCTCAACAACAGTAGCTTCATCGGTAAAATTTTCTTGATAGGGCTGATTAAATGCAGGAATTAAAATGGTCGATAAAAAAGTTTGCGGTGTTTGAATAATTTTTACCTGGTCTCTATCAATGGCTTCATGAGAATGATTATTTAAAATACGAACACTGTCGGTACAAGTAACAGCTGGTATAGCAGAACCCTTATCGATAGCTTGTTCAAAACACCGTTTAATTAAGTCTGGAGTGAGCAAACACCTAACACCATCGTGTACAAAAACTACAGCAGGCTCTTTAATTTGTTGGATACCATTTTGAACAGAATGAAATCTAGTCTTACCACCCACCACCAAAGTAGTTTGTTCTTTAATTCCCATTTCATCAACCAATTGCTCACCAGCATTTATATAGTCTTTAGGTAAAACTAAAATAATTGAAATGTCATGGTAAGCTTCAATAAACGCTTGTATAGTATACCCAAGAATAGGTTGTTGATTTAATGTCAAAAACTGCTTGGGTAAAATACTACCCATTCTTGTTCCTGAACCACCAGCTGTTATGATTGCTATTTTTTGCACAGCTGCAAGTTATTTATAAATTGCTACCATATTCACCCCTTTATTCGTTTTGACACCCCGATACATTCCTGCACTATTAAACACCATTGCAGCATTACCTTTGGCATCAACTCCAATCATTCCTCCTTCTCCATGGATAGCCATTAGCTTATCATGTACAACAATATTCATGGCTTCTTCTAATGAGCATCCTTTATATTCTATTAAACAACTAACATCGTAAGCTGCAACAGATCTGATAAACATTTCACCATGCCCTGTACAACTGATTGCACAAGTTTTATTATTTGCATATGTACCCGCCCCTATTAAAGGACTATCTCCTATTCTACCGTACTTTTTATTAGTCATTCCGCCAGTTGAAGTTGCAGCAGCAATATTACCCATGCCATCAAGGGCCACTGCACCAATGGTACCAAACTTTTTATCACGCATCAATTCTTCCAATTGATGATTCGTATGATCTAATGAATAATTATCAGAATCGCGTATAGCTTTCCATTGATC
>CALRUG020000231.1:0-3276 GCA_943371295.1 Synechococcus sp. UW140
GATTAGCCATTTAAAATCAATTCACCTCTTTGAATAATGCCTCCTCCAATTACGTCATTGCCTTCGTAGAAAACTGCACTTTGTCCTGGAGCAATACTTTTTACATTTTCATAGAATCTTGCTCGAATAGTTCCATTGGGTTCATTGTATAAATTGCTAAGCGCTCCTTTGTCTTTGTAACGAATTCTAGTATTGGCTTCCATGCCATCTGTAATGCCATCGTATTTGATCCAATTTATTTTGCCAACCATCATATCATTTTGCTCTAAATCGGATTCGTCTCCTAATACTACGGTGTTGGTATCTGGATTGATAGATGTAACATAAACGGGGTGGCCCATAGCTATTTCTAATCCTTTGCGTTGGCCAATTGTATAAAATGGATATCCTTTATGTTGTCCTAACTTTTTTCCGTTTTTATCTACAAACCAACCTCCAGCAACTTGATCTTCTAATCCGTCTACTCTTCTTTTCAAAAATCCTCTATAGTCGTTATCGGGAACAAAGCAAATTTCGTAGCTCTCACTTTTCTTGGCCAATTCTGGGTAGCCCATATCCATTGCCATCTGTCTAATAGCCGATTTTCGGTAACCTCCTAATGGCATCATGGTTCTACTAAGCAACTCCTGGTCTAATCCCCATAGAACATAACTCTGGTCTTTGGTTTCGTCTAAACCTTTACTGATTACATATCTTCCATTGGTATGCTGCCTTATTTCAGCATAATGTCCTGTAGCTATATAATCGCAGCCTAAAGCATTGGCTCTTTTTAATAGCGCCCGCCATTTAATATGTGTATTACACATTACACAGGGGTTGGGGGTTCTACCAGCTAAATATTCTTCTACAAAATTTTCAATTACAAAATCCCCAAATTCATCCCGGATATCTAATATAAAGTGCGGAAAACCGTGGTGAACGGCCGCTTGTCTAGCATCATTGAATGAATCTATATTGCAACAACCTGTTTCCTTGGTGCTAGTACCACTACTGGCATAATCCCAAGTTTTCATGGTAATACCAATCACTTCATACCCCTCATGGTGCAACATTAAAGCCGTAACGGTACTGTCGATACCCCCGCTCATTGCCACCAGTACTTTCCCTTTACGGCTCATTTTGATAATTGTTTCTGCAAAAGTAGAACTTCGAACCCAAAAATGGTTTTCGGATTACGATATTAAACGGTTAAAAAGAAAAAGGATATTCGGTTAATACCCTTTTTACTTAATTTCAATTTTTAGAAATTGATAAAAAAACAGCTATGATTAAATTAACTGCAATCGGTAATCTGGGTAAAGATGCCATCTTAAATAATGTAAATGGCAAGAATGTGATCAATTTCACTGTTGCACATACAGAACGTTATAAAGATGCTCAAGGGAACCAAAAAGATAAAACTACATGGGTAGACTGTGCTTATTGGACTGAAAGAACAGGTATTGCCCCTTATTTAAAGAAGGGCACACAAGTTTATGTTGAGGGTCAACCTGATGTTAGAACGTATACCACTAAAGAGGGTACCAATGGGGCTACTTTGTCATTAAGAGTAAGTAGTGTTCAATTACTCGGAAGCAAAAGCAATGATGCCGCTCCGTCATCTGGTGGATACAATGCAGGCGGATACCAACCTGCACCTGCTGTAAATACAGCATCTGCGCCATCTTCCAATGATATCACTGAGCCATTTGATGATTTGCCTTTTTAGTTTTTTGTAAGAAACAATTTATAGCTAAATGGTATTGCAATCTGCAATACCATTTTTTTTAGTACACCATTAAGCCTGATTATTTCCAATTGAAATTAGTTTTTTCACATTTCAACTTGCAATTTCTACAGTTCAGTAAAACAAAGGCAGCGAACAATCTAGATATCTGTTCTAATGTTTAAACTTTTATCTATGAAAATTAAACACTTTGTAAGGAAAATCTTAGTTGGATTAGGTTTAATCCTAATGGTAGGTAGTGGTTGTAAAAAAGACGCACCTGCAGGTCCATCTACCATTGCTGAAATTGTGAATACCAATGCAAACTTTAGTACACTCAAAGCAGCAGTAGAAAAAGCAGGCATTGGAAGTGCATTATCTAGTGGCACCCTAACAGTTTTTGCTCCCGACAATGCAGCATTTGCATCTGCTGGAATTACTGCAAGCACACTACAAACATTAACTCCAGCGCAAGTAGCTGACATTCTCACTTACCATGTTTTGTCTGTTCGTGTAGGATCTTCGGATGTTCCTGCAAGTGATGGGGTAGTAACGCTTCAAGGCAAAAAAATATTTGCATCTCGTAATGCGAATGGAGTTTTTGTAAATGGGATTAAAGTGAAGTCTGCTGATATTGTTGCTAGTAACGGGGTGATTCACGTAATTGAAAATGTGCTAATTCCTCCTACACAAACTATTCAACAAATAGCTGCAGGCAATCCCAACTTGTCATTGCTTGTAGCTGCAGTATCAAAAGCAGGGTTATTGAACGCAATTGGTGCTGAGGGTAAATTAACTGTTTTTGCTCCTACCAATGCTGCTTTTAATGCAGCTGGATTTAATTCTGTAGCAGATATTAATGCTGCATCTACAAGTTTAATCACAACAGTTGTAAGTTACCATGTATTGGGCACCAATGTTTTTGCAAGCGATTTAATTAGCGGGTCAACAGCCACTACTTTGCAAGGGGGTACTTTAACAATAGGGCTAAATCCGCCTTCTGTAAAAATTACAACCAGTGCAAATCCTGCATCTAATATTAATTTAGATGGTGTAAATATTGTAGCAACAAATGGGGTTGTTCATTTAATTAACAGGGTATTATTGCCATAAAACTTTTAGCTATATTTTATTCTGTTGAATCATTTAAATCCAGGTAAATGTATCGTTTGCCTGGATTTTTTTAATTATTGGAGAAAAAATGCAAACAATATTTTAAGCATGCTGTTGTTATTGTAGTCCTATGAAAATCCTAATTATTGATAATGAAGAGCAATATGTGGGGAATTTATGCCTCCTGCTAAAGGAGTACTATCCCTCGAATAAGAAATTGCAAATAGTTAAGACTGAAAGTGAGCTGAATCAATTATTAAATGAAAAACCAAAATTCGATTTAATTTTTTTGAATACTTCATTAGCTGAGAAATTTGCCTTGGATTTGCTGAAAGAATATTTAATTGAAAGCCCAGTAATTCTACTAAAGAATGAAGTTGATTTTGTATTGAAATCTGATATGGTGTTTTGTATTGATTATTTAGTAAAGCCTGTATCTGAATTAAACTTAGCCAAAG
>CALRUG020000232.1:0-3219 GCA_943371295.1 Synechococcus sp. UW140
TAGAAGAAAGTAGAAAAAAATATACCACACTGAATGCAACTGCTGAAAAATTATTTGAAAGCAAAATTTATCAAGCCGCTGCAAAAGCAAGAAGATGTTTGGTATTAAGTACTGGCTTTTATGAATGGAGACATTATCAAGGGGCGGAAGATAAAAAGCCAGTAGCATATCCGTATTTTATCAGCAGTGCCAATAAAGAAGAGCCATTGTTTTACATGGCGGGTATTTGGCAACCTTGGACAGACAAATTATCTGGAGAAATGATTCACAGTTTTGCTATTGTTACTACCCATGCAAATGGGTTCATGCAACAAATTCATAACACCAAAAAAAGAATGCCAACAATACTTCCCACTGAATTAGCTGAAGAATGGATTGGCCCATTAAAAGAGAATAGAATAAAAGAATTAGCAGCTTATCAAATTAAAGAAGATGCATTAACTGCATATACCATTGCAAAAGATTTTAATAGAGGTATCGAGCATCCAGAAGCACCTGTAGCCTATGATTCCTTACCGCCACTATAATCCGTGACGGTCACCAGCCATCACATCTAAAGTATGCAATACTTGTGGGAACAATGCTTCCATGTATTCCTTTGCACCTGATAGGGAACCAGGGAATGTGAGTACCAATGTTTGGTTGATCAAACCCGCTACACTTCTAGATAACATAGCATAAGGCATTCGTTCTTGTCCGTATCTTCTAGCCGTTTCCATTACTCCATCTAACTCACGATGCAATAAAGGTTTAACTGTATCAGGAGTTATATCTCTCAAAGAAACACCAGTGCCACCTACCATAATTAATAATTGTATAGAATCATTGGTATTTGCAGCAACTTGCTCTTGTATGGAAATTGCTTCATCAGGTATCACTTTATAAATAGGCACTTGCACATTCATTTTTTGCAATGCGTCTATTACTGCAATACCAGCTTTGTCTTCTGCCTTGTTTGCGGAAACAGTATCTGAACAAACGATAACTGCCGCTTGTAATCCCCTATCTAAATATGACTTCTTTTCGGTCTTACCACCTGTTTTAGATTTCAATCTTATATGCTGAATCTCCACATTTTTGTCAATGGGTTTCAGCATATCATATAGGGTTAATGCTGCAATAGAAGCACCATGCATGGCTTCCACTTCAACACCGGTTTTATAAATAGTATGTACTTCCACTTCAATAATAATTTGCATACCATCAACCAAATAACGCACATCGGTATACTCAATTGGTAAAGGATGACAATCAGGAATTAACTCAGCGGTTTTTTTTACACCGAATAAAGCAGCCACTTTAGCAAAAGTAAATACATCTCCCTTGGGTACTTTACCTTGTTCAATCGCATTGATTGTTTCTTGTTTAGACACTAAAACAGTGGCTTCCGCAATAGCTTTTCTTAAAGTGTTCGATTTATGTGTAATGTTAACCATGCTTAATTATTTTGTTTCCATATTGCACTATTATCAGTACAAATTTCTTTACCCCAAATGGGTAATTCTTTTTTAATGGTTTCAACCATTTCATTACAAGCATCAATTGCATCTCTTCGATGTGCAGATGAAGTAAATACAAATAAACAAATTTCGCCTACTGCCACCCTACCAAGGCTGTGGTATATATGCATGCAGGTTAGGGCATATTTAGTAAAAAATGATTCCCTGATAATAGCCATCTTCTCCATGACCATCTCTTCATAAGCAGTGTATTCAATTGCGGCTACTTGATCATTGTTGATTTCATCAGCACGAACCTGTCCTAAAAAGATACTATGTGCACCAATTGATGTTTTGGCAGAATGCTTTTGAATATCGTCTGCTATTTTTTGCGCAGGAATAGGACCATTAACAAAAATAGAAGCTGGCTTTTTATTACTCATTGCTTACTTTATTAAAATAGGCGGTTAATCCCCCCTTTAAACTATATGCCTGAACTTGTTTATGCAATTTAATTAATTGTGCGGCATAAACACTTCTTATTCCCTGATGGCATATTACACAAATTGGCTGGGTTGGAAGTTGATGAATGGATTCTTTTAATGCAGACATTGGAATTTGAGCATCTGAAAAATCAATGACTGGATATTCATGCAATTCCCTGACATCAAGAATAAATATATTCGAATCCTTTTTGAAATCTAAAAACTGTGATACGTCAATTTCATCAATATCAATATCTTCTACATCTTCCTCCATTAAATCACATTCAATTTCATAATTGTTTGAATGAATAAACTGCTCATCAATCAAAGGCACTGCAACATTTGAATTGATTTCAATCTCAAACCATTGAGCGATTAAAAAATTATAGGTAAGTAATCGACTAAACATTGGATTACCCAATCCAGTTATTAGTTTGATTGCCTCAGCTGCTTGCATGGTTCCAATAATACCGGGCAACACTCCTATTACACCTGTTTCTTCACAACTAGCAATTTCATTAGCTGCTGGCTGTTCCGGAAATAAATGGCGATAATGAATGGGATCAACCCCAGCTTTAGCAACATTAAATACAGCAACTTGACCTTCATATCCAGATACCGCACCAAAAACAAGGGGTTTCTTGAGCCAAACACAAATATCATTGATTAGATACTTGGCAGAAAAATTATCGGTAGCGTCTATGATTACATCATATTCTTGAATGATATTAAAAGCATTGCTTTTATTGATTGCAAAAGGATATTCATGAATTTGAACCAAACTGTTTTGCGCTTTTACTTTCCTGGCTGCTACTACTACTTTCAACTGACCAAGGTCTACTTCGTCAAATAATAATTGCCGATGCAAATTGCTCATACTGATTTTATCGGCATCCATGATGCCAATTGTTCCAACACCCGCAGCAGCTAGGTATTGCAATGCAGGACATCCCAATCCACCCATTCCCACAATCAATGCTTTAGATTGACTCAGTCTTGCTTGAGCTTCATTACCAAATCCAGGAAGGATTATTTGTCTTATATATCTGTCATTTGAATGCATATTATCCTCCTGAGAATGGCGGCATTAAAGCCACTGTATCTCCCTTTTTAAGTGGGGTGTTTTCTTGAATCATTTTTTGATTTACCGCTACAAAATATTTTTTATTGCCAATAGAAGGATACTTTAACATCAACTCATTCATTAAAGATTGGGTATCATTACAACCATTAATGAGTATCTGACTGGTATTCGTTATATCTGTGATTGACCCAAAGAAAATAACCTGTATTTC
>CALRUG020000233.1:0-3136 GCA_943371295.1 Synechococcus sp. UW140
ACCTGTGCCTGTTAAAGGGACACCATTCGATTTTACCAGCCTAAAAGTTATTGGAAAAGATATTGCAGCAGACCATATTCAAATCAAAAACGGTTTAGGATACGATCATAATTTTGTATTAGATAAACAATCGCAAGATGAGCTAAGTAAAGCTGCATTCGTTCATGCACCTGCTACAGGAATTACGATGGAAGTAATGACTACCGAACCAGCTATTCAATTCTATAGCGGAAACTTTTTAAATGGAACTTTAGTAGGAAAGAAAAATAAAAACTATCCATATCGTTCAGCGTTCTGTTTGGAAACCCAACACTATCCAGACGCACCCAATCAATCCGCATTCCCTTCTACTCAATTAGAGCCAGGTAAAAAATATCAAACAACCACCATTTATAAGTTTGGAGTAAAAAAATAATTAAGTATCACTAATCAACTATTTCGTCATGCTACATTACAAGCGTAAAGCCTTACTTGCCGGATTTGTACTAACAGTGGGCAATTTATTGGCACAGGATAACAAAGATTATCCCATACAACCCGTTACTTTTAATCATGTTCATGTAAACGATCAGTTTTGGGCACCAAGAATTGAAGTGAATGCCGAAATCACGATCCCTTATGTGTTACAGAAATGCAGGGAAACAGGAAGGGTAGATAATTTTTTGAAAGCTGCGGGTAAAAAAGCTCCCACCAATTTGACTGAATATCCATTTGATGATTCAGATGTTTTTAAAGTGATTGAGGGCGTTTCCTATTCTTTACAAATTAAGCCCAATCCATCACTTGATAAATCAATTGATACCTTAATTCAAATTATTGCTGAGGCACAAGAGCCAGACGGATATTTATATACATTCCGTACCATGAAGCCTGCAAAATTGCATCCATGGATTAGTCAAAAGCGTTGGGAAAAAGATTCTGACCTCAGCCATGAATTATACAATTCAGGACACTTGTTCGAAGCTGCAGTAGCGCATTACTTGTCTACAGGAAAAAAATCATTACTCAATATTGCTACTAAAAACGCCGACTTAATTGTAAAAGATTTTTTATACGGTAAAGCACCTTATTTTCCTGGGCATCAGGTAATTGAAACAGGATTATCAAGACTCTACAGAGTAACAGGTAAAAAAGAATACCTAGACTTAGCAAAATACTTTTTAGATATCCGTGGAACGGGTGTTGTAAGAGGTTCAGAATATAGCCAGTCTCATAAGCCAGTTACCGATCAGCAAGAAGGGGTAGGACATGCCGTTCGTGCAGCTTATATGTACACGGGAATGGCCGATGTAGCTGCTTTAACTGGGGATCAATCTTATATCAATGCAATTGGAAAAATATGGTCGGATGTAGTGTATAAAAAAATGTATTTAACAGGTGGGATTGGTGCAACTGGTGCGGGTGAAGCATTTGGTACTGCATACAATTTACCGAATATGTCTGCTTATGCAGAAACCTGTGCTTCTATTGCCAATGTGTATTGGAACAATCGAATGTTTTTGTTGCATGGAGATGCAAAATACATTGATGTAATGGAAAGGGTTTTATACAATGGAATGTTATCTGGTATTGCACAAGATGGCAAGAAATTCTTTTATCCAAATCCTTTAGCATCCATGGGCCAACACCAGCGAAGTGCTTGGTTCGGTTGTGCTTGTTGTATTTCGAATGTAACCAGATTTATGCCATCGGTTCCTGGTTATGTGTATGCGCAAGACAAGAACAATGTTTATGTGAACTTATTCATGTCTAATAAGGCAGATATTCAACTTCCTGCTGGAAAGCTAACCTTGTCTCAAGAAACAGCATATCCTTGGAAAGGAGATGTAAAAATTTCCGTTAATCCTGCAAAACAAATGGCTTTTGCTATGCGAGTTCGTATACCAGGATGGGCAAGAGATGAGGCAGTCCCTGGTGATTTATATCGTTTTGCAAGTCTACAAAAAGCGAATAAGATTGTCATTTCTGTGAATGGAAAACCAGTAGACTACCAATTAGATAAAGGCTATGCGGTATTCAATAGAACTTGGAAGAAAGGAGATATTATTTCTTTTGAATTACCAATGGAAATAGAGAAAGTAATTGCGAATGAAAAAGTGAAAGACGACCAAGGTAGATTCGCTTTACAAAGAGGTCCAATTGTTTATTGTATAGAAGGCCCCGATCATGTAGACCAAGCTGTACAAAATATTGTAGTAGATCAAGAAAGCAATTTCACTGCTAATTATAATCCTTCTATGTTAAATGGTATTTTAACCTTAGATGGAAAAGGAAGCGCAACATCAAGACAAGTGAATAGTGACCAGCTATTAAAGAAGGAACTACCTGTTAAAGCCATTCCTTATTATGCATGGAATAATCGTGGTCCTGGTGAAATGGTGGTTTGGATTCCTTCTCAAGAATCATTGTCTCGCCCCAAGCCTGCTCCAACAATTGCTTCAAAAAGTAAGATCAGTGGATCTGTGAATAGTCAGCGGATGTTGAGTTCTTTGAATGATCAGTTTGAGCCATCTTCTTCTGAAGACAAGTCGGCTTTGTACGTTCATTGGTGGCCAAAGAAAAATACCGAAGAGTATATCGAATATACTTTTGATCAGGAGTATACCATCAGCGAATCAAAAGTGTATTGGTATGATGATAGTCCTTTTGGTGGTTGTAGAATTCCTGCAAGTTGGGAACTCTTGTATAAACAAGGAAATGATTGGGTGCCTGTTAAAACAGTAGCCCCTTATGAAACATCAAAAGATAAATACAATACCGTTCAATTTGAACCAGTTAAAACAACTGCTGTTCGAATGAAAATAAAATTGCCTGTTAATCATGCAACGGGTGTTCATGAGTGGATTGTTAAATAAGCTTAGTATGTGTAGACCCCTTTTTAAATTGCGAATGACTGTATGGATGTTGGCTGTTTGCGTTTCGCTATTGCATGCCCAAGAAAAAGCTTCCATGCAAATTTTTACCAACAAGGTAAAGAATACGGTTTCACCCAATTTGCATGGTATTTTCTTTGAAGAAATCAGTCATGGGGGCGAAGGAGGTTTATATGCAGAAATGATACAGAATCGTGGATTTGAAGAAAGTCGTATACCTCCTGGTGCAGTATTAGAGGGAAATATGCTGAATCCCAATCCTG
>CALRUG020000234.1:0-3133 GCA_943371295.1 Synechococcus sp. UW140
ATTTGTGACGATCGGTTTTTCCTGCTAACTGACTTCCATCTTTGGGTTTATCATAACTGCTATAGTAAAACCCTTCATTTTTTTTCCAAGCAACACTACTAAATTTCACATCAATCAAAGTATCACCCATTTGTTCTTTGGTAATCGTATTTAGAATAATGAGTTTTCTCCAATCGCTACCGCCTTCCGATATTTGGTAACCACATAAGGATCCATCCGTTGAAAAATTCATGCCTGCCAATGAAGTAGTTCCATTTGAAGAAAAAGTATTGGGGTCTAAAAATACTTCTGGTGCTGTTTGCCCTTCTTTTTGACGGTAAATGACCGCTTGGTTTTGCAACCCTGTTTTTTTAGAATAGTAATTGTAATCACCTTCTTTAAATGGTGCAGAATATTTGTCGTAATTCCATAGTTCTTTTAATCTCGATTGAATCGATGGCAGAAAGGGGATTTTTGCTAAATATGCATCCGTTACTTCATTTTGTGCTTTCACCCATGCGATGGTATTGGGTGCAGTATCATTTTCCATCCAACGATAAGGGTCGGCAACAGTGGTGCCAAAATAAATATCTTTTACCGTACTATCTTTTTGTGTAATTGGGTATTTCACTTCAATTTTTTTAAAATCAGTTTCAGTGGTAGTTTGTTTGCAAGCAACTAAAGAAAATAGCACAACTGGAAGTAGAAAAATGTTTTTCATTGTAGTACAGTTTATCTTACAATTTAAATTAAAAAGGAATCAAATATTTATTTTTTTCAAGGCTTCCCGCTTGCTCAATGGCGCTAAATCTTGGTTTTCAACAAATGATTTGACCCATTCGGGATTCGTTTTACTGTACTCCCTTAAAGCCCATCCAATGGCTTTCTGAATAAAAAAGGCTTTTGATGATTGGTGCTGTAGGATGTATTCACTCAATAATTGGGTATTGGTATTTTTTTTATAAGATCGTTGAAAGAGTATACTACTTCGTTGAAGCCAGATATTGTTAGACTGGTTCCATTTAGATGTAATGGGGATTTGTTTTTTTGGAAATAAAGAAAAGTATTTGGGCAGCCAATCACTCCCAATACCATCTACAGTATCCCACCAACTTTTATGGGTTAAACAATATTGAATTAATTGAAACGCATTGTTTTTCCATAAAAGCTGGTGTGATCTAAAAATATCTATTGCTGCATATTGCCATTCTCTTTCTTTTTGGCTCCACATATGTTTAACTACCTCCCCTAATTCAGTATAATTTTGAATTCGATTGATTTTAAGAAATGCTTTTACAATAGCGTCTCTCTGCGGGGTTTTAATTCCATAAAACTCAAACTGGTTCAGCATATAAGCTTTCATGCCGATGGCATTTTGCTTATTGGCTGCTTTTTTAAAGGCCAGCTTTAAAGGATTCAAATAAACGGATGGTTCAAATGAATCGATTTTCATTTGCTGCAAATATTGGTGAACGGTTATATGGTTGAGAAATTAATTTTTAGGTAATTCCTTTTCTTTTTCCTTCATACGATCTACATAACTAACCCCATCTGTAATCCATTTCTCAGCTGGCTTTCCTAATAAGTAATGATCAAACCACTCTCTCTGTCTTTTTTGATAATCAATTTGATTTTCTTTTTTAGTGAAATTGTGGTTCTCATCTGCATATACCAACATTACAAAAGGTTTTTCCATTCTGCGCATGGTACCATACATTTCTATCCCTTGATGCCAATCTACAGCCCCATCTTTGTCTCCAAATGTAACCAATAGAGGGGCTTTTATTTTGCTGGCATTAAACATAGGCGAGTTGCGAATATGTGCTTCTGTTCTTTCATACCAAGGCCCATCAAATCTACCTTGACTGGTTTCAAAAATTTTCTGATCAGGGGTTCCGCTATTCCAATAAATAGAAAGTGACATACTGATTAAATCAGTTAGAGGGGCTCCGGCTATAGCTGCTTTAAAAATATCTGTTTGTGTAATCAAGAAAGAAGTTTGATATGCTCCCCAACTATGGCCCATAATACCCACTTTACTAGCATCAATCATGCCTGTTTTCATTACTTCTTTTACTCCTGGTACAATACAATTTACTGCACTCATTCCTGGGTCATTGGTTTCATAAACGATATCTGGTTGAAACACAAAATAACCATTGGTGGTATAGTTGGTAGTATTATAGGCTCTTCTAATACTTGGGGCAACATAATTGTGCACATTGTTAGAGAGAATCTCGTACATGTAAACAATCATTGGATATTGTTTTCCTGGTTCGTAGTTGGCAGGATAATACAATGCGCCTTGCATTTTTTTACCCAACTTATTGGTAAATGAAACCAATTTGCTTTTACCCCAATAATAATTTTGTTGTTGAGGATTGGTGGTTGCTGCTTTTTCTTCTTTAGTGAAATTATCAGAAATGTATAATTCAGGGGAGAGGTCGTAATCTTGTTTGATATAGCTAAATACATTTGCATCTTGCGCTTTAGCAAGTCTACTTACCTGTAAATCTTCAAATATTAATTTGCTTGTTTTCCCATTTTCGTACTGGTGATAGCCAAACTTTTTAGTTTTATCACCATAGGCCGAAAAATAAATAGGCTTTGAATCATCTAAATAGGTTTCTTCAAATTCAACTCTTGCAACACGAAAAGCAATTTCTTCTTTATCTCCATCAGCAATCTTACGAGCGCTAGATCCATCAGGACTAACTGCCCATATACTGTACTCATCATATAATAGTACTTCCTTATCGCCCTTTATCCATCCGCCTAAACCAAAGGGAGGCTTAGTAGCTGGATGATCATCCCTAGTATTCCAAAAATTACTTTTAATCGTACCAGTAATATTGGTGTTTTGATCGGTGACTATATTATATGTGAACCAATTTTTATCTTTAAAATAAATCAAGTATTTACCATCTGGAGAAGATTGTGGCGCTGTATAAAATCCGGCTTGTAGTCGAGTATACAATAATTTACTTACGCCTGTTTGGGTATTCACTAGACTGTAATCGGCATAATCTTCTTTGAAAGCAGGCTTGTATTTTTTATCTGTAGCAATAACCGCCATCTTTTGATTACCACTTAATGTGGCATTGGGGAATGCTTCATTAGCCAATTGATAAAATTGATTATTGTTTGTATTCCA